>DASVXN010000236.1:0-2145 GCA_036392635.1 Sphingomicrobium sp.
CGGCGCGACCGCGGCCGACCCGTTTTTCTACAACTACATCTATCCGGAGCCCGAAGGATACCGAACTTCTCCCGTCGCGCACGGCAGGTTCGACGAGACCTACGGAGAGTTCGTTCTACCCTATGCCGATGTACGCGCGGCGGCAGAGCCGGAGCGCGTGCTCATGGAGTTCTTCCAGTCAACCTACGGCGCCGGAGCAAACCTCGCGACGTGGGACCGCGAGATGCTCGAGAGGGAGCCTGTCGCGCCTTAGGTCGGCACGAACGGGTAGGGGGAGATCGACTTCCGGTTCTCCTCCACCGCCAGCATCCGCCCGGCGGGCGGCGTCGCACGATAGGCGCATTGCAGCCGCGGACAGATCGCGCACGCGGGGCCGACCGGCGTCGCCGGCGTGTTCATCAGGTCCAGCCCATCTGCGTAGGCGATCCGGTGTGCATGCTTGACGTCACACCCTAGGCCAATGGCGAGCAAGGCATCGTCGCGCAGGTCCGGTCGGATCGGGCGTTCGATCGTTCGGCTGATGGTGAAGAACCGCTCGCCGTCGGGCGTCTCGATCAGCTGCCGGATCGTCTGCCCCGGTGTCTGGAAGGCGGTGTGCAGGTGCCAGCGGGGGCACGTCCCGCCGAAGTGCGAAAAGGGGAAGTTCTCGCCCGCGTAGCGTTTAGAAATATTCCCGGCTGGATCCACGCGCAGCATGAAGAAGGGCACGCCCTTCGCGTTCGCCCGGCTGAGCGTCGTCAACCGGTGGGCGACCTGCTCGACATTGGCTCCGAACTGCGCGGTGAGGCGGTCGAGCGCGTACCGGTGCTCCTCCGCTGCGCGAAGGAACTTGCCGTAAGGCATCATGATCGCGCCGGCCGCATAATTGGCGAAGCTCATGTGAAGCAGGCGTCGGCTGCCAGGGTCCGGCGGCCGGGCCGCTTCGAGCATCCGCGCCAAAAGCGGCGCGAACTCGAGCAAAGCCAGCTGATAGGCGATCCCGAATGTCCGGTTCTCCGGCCTTAGCAGCGACGACAGCATCAGCACGCGCCGCTGCGGATCGTAGTGCTGGCTCGCGTCCTCCAGCACCTCGGGGTCGACGACGCGCACCTCGACGCCCCAAGCTTCTTTCAATCGCTGCCGGAGCGGCTCTGAGACGGACAGCGGATGGTTGAGCGCTCCACCAAGCGTCTCGGATGCGTCTTCCAGTTCCGGATAATGATTGCGCTGCGCCTGGATGTAGTCGCGAACCCAGGTCTCCGGCGTGATCAGCGAGCGCGGGTCGGTACGCCGTTCCTCGCCTTCAGGGCGGCGCTGCACCTCGCGAACGGCGGTGTAGAGCCGGGCAATGCCTTCGGCCACGCCAGGCGCGTTGTCGGCAAGCTCGATCAGTTCGTACCGGCTCACGCCGAGGTCCGAGAGCATCGGATCGGAAAAGATCTCGCCGAGCTGCGTCGCGCCTCCGGTCTCCGGCCCTTCGGTCGCGAACGCCTTCACGTCGATGTCGAAGGCATGCGCGAGGCGCAGCAGGATGGCCGCCGTAACCGGCCGCTGGTTCCGTTCCAGGTGGTTCAAATACGATCCGGAAATGCCGAGCTGGTCCGCCATCTGGCTCTGGTTGAGCCCGCGGTCGCGGCGCAGCCGCTTGAGGCGCGCGCCAAGGAAGAGCTTGCGCTCCAGCATCATCAGTGAAGCTGTCAAGAAATTCACAAAAGCACAAGTCGGAAGCTGACAGGTAAGCTCTTTTCTGTGCGGCTTGTACGGAGTCGGTGGGTTCCCCTGCACCAGTTGCGATCGAGCAGAGGGACCTGTGATGAGTGATTTCGGATTGGTAGTGGCGGCGCCTGAAGGCCGTTTCGACCGCATCGAGCGGCCGTACAGCGTTGAGGATGTGCTGAAGCTCCGGGGCTCGGTGCCGATCGAGCACACGCTTGCGCGGCAGGGCGCGCTCAAGCTGTGGGAGCTGCTGCAGGAAGACGAGCCCGTGCGGGCGCTGGGAGCGCTGTCGGGCAACCAGGCCATGCAGATGGTGCGCGCGGGGCTGAAGGCGATCTACCTCTCCGGCTGGCAGGTGGCGGCAGACTCTAACGTCTCCGGCTCGATGTACCCGGACCAGTCGCTCTATCCCGCGAACTCGGGCCCGGAGCTTGCGCGCAAGATCAACAA
>DASVXN010000237.1:0-17270 GCA_036392635.1 Sphingomicrobium sp.
GTTAAGCCCGGCGCTTAGCACGAAGATTGGCGGTGTCCTAGACCAGCCGCGCCTGCTTGACCGCCGCGCCGATGAACCCGGCGAACAGCGGGTGCGGGTCGAACGGCCGGCTCTTCAGCTCGGGATGGAACTGGACCCCGACGAACCAGGGGTGGTCCGGCCGCTCGACGATCTCCGGCAGCTGATCGTCCGGAGACATGCCCGAGAAGATAAGCCCCGTGTGCTCCAGCGCGTCGCGATAGTGGACGTTCACTTCGTAGCGATGCCGGTGGCGTTCGCTGATCGTCTCCGAGCCGTAGATCGACCGCACGAGGCTGTTCCCGTCGAGCTTTGCCGGATAGGCGCCGAGGCGCATGGTGCCGCCAAGATCGCCGCCGGCGGCGCGCTTCTGGAGCCCCTCCTCGGTCATCCACTCGGTGATCATGCCGACGACCGGCTCGGACGTCTCCCCGAACTCGGTGGTGTTCGCGTCCTTGAGGCCCGCAAGGTTCCGCGCACCTTCGATGCAGGCCATCTGCATGCCGAGGCAGATGCCGAAGAAAGGAATCTCCCGCTCGCGAGCGAACTTCACCGAGGCGATCTTCCCCTCGCTGCCGCGCTCACCGAAGCCGCCGGGGACGAGGATGCCGTGCAGCGGCTCGAGCTCGGCAACGATGTCCGACTCCGGATGCTCGAAGATCTCGGCGTCGATCCACTCGATCTTGACCTTGGTGCGGTTGGCGATGCCGCCGTGGACCAGAGCCTCGCGGAGGCTCTTGTACGCGTCGGGAAGGCCGACATATTTGCCGACAACGCCTATCGTCACTTCGCTGTCGTAGTGATCGATGCGGTCCATGATCTCGTGCCAGCGAGCGACATCAGGACGGGGAGCGTCGTCAATGCCGAAGGCGTGGAGCACTTCGTCGTCGAGGCCCGCCTGATGGTATTGAAGCGGCACGTCGTAGATGTTGCGCGCGTCGAGCGCCGGGATGACCGCCGACTTCCTGACATTGCAGAAAAGGGCGATCTTCTCACGCTCGGCTTCGGGCAGCGGGCGGTCGCAGCGGCAAAGCAAGACCTCCGGCTGAACACCGAGGCTCGAAATCTCGCGAACGGACTGTTGCGTCGGCTTGGTCTTGAGTTCTCCGGCCGCCGCGATCCACGGCACCAGCGTCGTGTGAACGCTGACCGAATTGCCGCGGCCGAGATCGTTCCTCAGCTGACGGATGGACTCGATGAACGGCAGGCTCTCGATATCCCCGACCGTGCCGCCGATCTCACAGATCACGAAGTCGCAGCTTTCGGTGTCGGCGACCGCGAACTCCTTGATGGCATTGGTGACGTGCGGGATCACCTGAACGGTCGCGCCGAGATAGTCGCCGCGACGCTCCTTCGCGATGATGTCGCGGTAGATGCGGCCGGTCGTAATGTTGTCCGACTGGCGCGACGAGACGCCCGTGAAGCGCTCGTAGTGACCGAGGTCGAGGTCGGTCTCCGCGCCGTCATCGGTCACGAAGACTTCGCCGTGCTGATACGGGGACATCGTCCCTGGATCGACGTTCAGATAAGGATCGAATTTCCGGATGCGGACCTTGTAGCCACGTGCCTGGAGAAGCGCCCCGAGGGACGCTGAAAGGAGGCCTTTCCCAAGCGATGAGACCACGCCGCCGGTGACAAAAATGAACCGCGCCATGGGATTCGGGGCTTAGGGGGACAGGCGCCGCGGGCGCAACCCGCGCGGCGAAAATATTTGCGGATTACTGCTTTTCGGTGACTTACTGCGCGAGCGGAACGGCGGGAGCCTGCTGGTTCTGCTCAGAAGTATTGCCCGGAGCGGGAACGGTCTGCGCCGGGACCGGCTGAACCGGGGTCGGCTGCGTCTGCTGGACGGGAGCGCTCGTCTTGCCCGCGAGCGACGTGTCGATCTTGGACGGCGTGCGGCTTGCGCCTGCAATCGCTGCCATGACGATCGACAGGATGATGAAAGCGCCGCCAAGGATCGCCGTCGAACGGGTCAGGAAGTCGGCCGCGCCGCGGGCGGTCATGAAGCCCGACGAGCTGCCGCCAACGCCGAGGCCGCCGCCTTCGGACCGCTGCATGAGGATCACGCCGACGAGCGAGCCGGCAATGAGCGTCTGAACAATCAGCAGGAAGGCGAACATTTCAGGCTTTCGAATGAGGAGATGCCGGCCGACTTAGTCGGCACAGCGCGGGCTTTCAACTGCGCTAACGGGCTGCGGCGGCGACGATCGGGATGAAGTCCGTCGATTTCAGGCTCGCCCCGCCCACCAGCGCACCGTCGACGTCGGCGATCGAGAAGATCTCCACGGCGTTCGACGCCTTCACCGAGCCTCCGTAGAGGATGCGGACCTGCTCGCCGGCAACGCCGTAGCGGTCCTTCAGCTGCTGGCGGATCGCCGCGTGCATCTCGCCGATCTCCGCGAGTGTCGGGATCTTGCCGGTGCCGATGGCCCAGATCGGTTCGTAAGCAACGGCGAGCTCGGCTTCGCACTCGATGCTACCGGGCAGTGAGCCCTCGAGTTGGCTGACCACAGTTAGGACGGCATCGCCACGTTCGCGGACCTCTAGCGCTTCCCCCACGCAGAGGATCACGGACAGTCCGACCGACAGCGCCGCCTCCGACTTGGCTTTTACTTCGTCGTCGCTCTCGCGCTGGGCATCGCGCCGCTCGCTGTGGCCGACGATCGTCAGCGTGGCGCCAGCGTCGAGCAGCATCAGCGCGGAGGTGCAGCCGGTGTGGGCGCCCTTCTCGGCATGGTGCACGTCCTGGCCGCCGATGGTGAACCCGGGCACGGCGCTCGCCGCCCGCTCGATGAGGATCGCGGGGACGCACAAGGCCGTGTCGACATCCGGATAATCGGCAGAGGCAGCAGCAATGGCCCTGATCTCCTCGAGGTCCGACGAAAGGCCGTGCATCTTCCAATTGCCGGCAACGAGCTTTTTCAACGCCATTCAACTCCCCCGTTTTGCTGCGACCTAGCGGTGCCGCTTGATGCACGCCAGTGCGGTGCCTAAAGCGGCGGTCACCTTTCATTCGCACCGGGAACCCGATGCTCTCCTTCTTCAGAAGACTTTCCAATTCGAAGATCGGCACGTGGATCGTTGCCGCCATCGGCCTGGCGATCCTGGCCGGGTTCGCGGTCGCCGACCTTTCCAACTTCGGGACCGGCAACATCGGCTTCGGCACAAGCAGCGGCACCCTGGCGAAGGTTGGCGACCAGACGGTCGACGAGCGTGAGATGAGCGACGCCATGCAGCGGCGCCTGCAGGCCGCGCGTGAGCAGCAGCCGACCGCTGACTATGCGACCATCATCGGCGACTTCAATCCGGTGCTCGAGGCCCTGCTTGAAGACAAGGCGTTGCTGGCTTTCGCGGACAAGTACGGCTTTCCGCTGTCGAAGCGGCTGGTCGATGCGGAGATCGCAGCGATCCCGGCGGCGAAGGGCTTCAACGGGCAGTTCAGCGAGCAGGCCTATGCGGCGTTCCTCGCGCAGCAGCGGCTGTCCGATGCGCAGGTCCGGCAATTGCTTGCCGGAGGCCTTGCCCAGCGCCTGCTGCTGACCCCGGTGGTGACCAACGCGCGCGTGCCTCTCGGAATGGCAACGCCCTACGCATCGATGCTGCTCGAAGCGCGGCAGGGTGAAGGCGCCATCGTTCCCGCGGAGGCGTTCAAGGCCGGCCTGAAGCCGACCGATGCGCAGCTGCAGCAGTACTACAATTCGAACCGCACCAGCCGCTACATGGTGCCAGAACAGCGGACGCTCCGCATCGCCCGTATCGGAGCGGAGCAGGTTGCCGGGACAGCTGCTTCCGACCAGGAGGTCGCGGCCTATTACAACCAGCACAGGGACCAGTACGCAGCCAGCGACACCCGCTCGCTAAGCCAGGTCGTAGTGCAGGACCAGGCGACCGCGAACGGGATTGCCCAGCGCGCCAAGAATGGGGCAGCACTCGCGGCGGCGGCCGCAGCTGCAGGCCCCAACGCAGCTGTCACCACGCTCAAGGATCAGACTCGCGCGGCTTACACTGGCGTTGCCGGCGACAAGGCTGCCGCAGCGGTCTTCGCAGCGGCACAGGGCGCGGTGGTGGGGCCGGTTCGGTCGCAGTTCGGCTGGGTGGTCGTGAAGGTCGATGGTGTGAACGCCGGCGGCGGTAAGACGCTCGAGCAGGCCAAGGCCGAAATCGCCGCGAAGCTCAACGCGGAGAAGCGCAAGGGCGGCGTCGAGGACCTCGTCGACAAGGTGCAGACCGCGCTCGACGACGGCAGCAATTTCCAGGAGGCGGTCGCTGCCGCGAAGCTCCCGGTCATGACCACACCTGTGATCTTGGCCAACGGGACGTCGCGGACCGATCCTGCGTTCAAGCTTCCGCCGGAGCTCGCGCCGGCGCTCAAGACCGGTTTCGAGATCGCGTCCAACGATCCGCCCGAGATCGTTACGCTACCGGGCGATGCGGGCTATGCCGTCGTCTCTCCGGGATCGGTGACCCCCGCATCCCCCGCCCCACTCGCCAGCATTCGCGACCGGGTCGCCAGCGACTGGATCACCGAGCAGGCGATGCAGCGCGCCCGCACGGTGGCAACGCAGATCGCCGCCAAAGCCACCGGCAACGTCTCGCTTGCCGATGCGATCAAGGCCGTCGGCGTCAGCCTGCCGGGTCCGCGCCCGATCGCCGCGCGCCGCATCCAGATCACCGACCAGCAGGGCAACACGCCGCCGGCGCTGAAGATCCTGTTCTCGACGGGCGCGGGGAGCAGCCGGATGGCGCCGAACCCGCAGGGCGGCGGCTTCTTCGTGGTGAAGGTCGACAAGATCATCCCAGGCAATGCGATCGCGCAGCCGGCGCTGATCAGTCAGGTGACAGGCCAGCTCAGCCAGGCGACGTCGCAGGATTATGCGCAGGAGTTCCTGGCGGACCTGAAGCGCGACATGAAGGCGAAGCGTAACGAAAGCGCGATCCAGGCATTCCGCGCTCGCCTGCTCAGCAACGGCAGCTAAGCAGCCCGCTTGACGCCTTAGGGTTTGTTGCCTAAAAGTTCTCCGTTCGTTCCAGATCGGGGAAGTGACCGCCCATGCTCACGTCCAAGCAACGCGAATTGCTGCTCTTCATCGACGATCGTCTGAAGGAGAGCGGGGTCAGCCCCAGCTTCGACGAGATGCGCGAGGCGCTTGATCTCAAATCGAAGTCCGGCGTGCACCGCCTCATTTCCGCGCTGGAGGAACGCGGGTTCATCCGCCGCCTGCCGAATCGCGCACGAGCGCTCGAAGTCATGAAGCTTCCGGACACGCGGCCGTCTGCAACGGTCACGCCGATCAGGCCGGTCGCTCCTGCCCCGGCGAACGACACGATGGAGATCCCGCTGCATGGACGGATCGCCGCCGGCACGCCTATCGAAGCGCTGCAGGGCACGGAGAGCTTTGCGGTTCCAGCCGCCCTGCTTGGCCCGGGCGAACATTACGCACTCGAGGTCGCCGGTGACTCTATGGTCGAGGAAGGTATCCTCGATGGCGACTTCGCGCTCATCCGCAAGGTCGATTCCGCGCGGGATGGCGAGATTGTCGTTGCCCTCATCGACAATGAGGAAGCGACGCTGAAGACCTACCGGCGGGAAGGACGCATGATCAGGCTGGATCCGGCGAACAGCCGCTACGAGCCGCAGCGTTACGAGGAAAAGCGCGTACAGATCCAAGGCCGCCTCGCCGGCCTCATCCGGCGCTACTGAGATGCCCGAAGCCCGTGTCGACTATGTCGAGCTGCCGAGCGCCACGGCACATGAGTTGACGCGCGCGTTCTACTCAAAGGCGTTCGGCTGGGCCTTCGCCGACTACGGGCCGACCTATTCGGCGACGACCAACGGCACGACGGATGTCGGGCTACAGGGTGACCCGACCGATGCGCTGTCAGCGCCGCTACCGGTCATCCGTGTCGAGGACCTCGAAGCGGCTTTCGATGCGGTGTCGAAGGCCGGCGGGGTGATCGCCAAGCCGATCTTCAGCTTCCCGGGCGGCCGCCGGTTCCAGTTCATTGATCCCTCGGGCAGCGAACTCGCGGTCTGGAGCACCAGCTAGGCCCGGCTTGCGCCCAGGGATGGGAGCCAATCCTGTCGGCTACGGTGTCCACCCGAGGGTGGCTCCCGAGGTAGACAGCAACGCCGCCTGAGCGCGAAAGCGTTCGCGCGTCGAGCTTGAGCCAGTTGGGCTTGCAGGCCTTCGGCAAGGTGCGGTCCGAAACCGCGATGTCCGCGTCAGCGCAGGCGCCGGTCAGATCCTCCCACCCGATGCGATAGGCAGAGCGCGTCGCAAGCAGCCGCCACTGCTTCCCGTTCTTCGGAAGCAGTGCGACGCAGGCATCGTCCGAACAATCACTGAATGGCATCGCGCCGAGTTCGGCAGGATCGCCGTCGAACCCTGACGCCTCGGCGAACAGGGACCTGACGTAATCGCCGGCGCGCTCACGCAGGATGAGCGGGGTCCCATCGCTGCTCACCACGGCAAGATGCCGCCCGTCGCCCGTCACTAGCAGGTCGGGCCGCGGCGCCAGCAGGGTCAGCAAGGCTCCGATGACCGCCGGTAAAAGGCCCAGCGCCCGCATTCGCGTCGTCCACAGGCAGATCCAAAGGAGGCCGAGCGTCAGGAGCCCCAAGGCGATGCCAGGCATCTGAGGGACGGTAATCAGCCGGGTGTGCGCCGCGACCGTATGCGCGAGGCCGAGCAGAAGGTCGATCGTCCATCCGGTTACCGCCCAGGCCGGCTGGCCGATCCCGAAGCAATCGAGGAACAGCGACAGCGCTTCGAGCGGCATGATCAGCAGCTCGGTCAGCGGGATGGCGAGGACGTTGGCAAACACGCCGTATGCGCCGGCGCGATGGAAGTGGAAGAGCACGAAGGGCATCACGCAGAGCTCGACAGCCGCGCCCGTCACGACGAGGCCAGCAGCAGCCCGGACGATCCGCCGGACGCGGTGCTCATCGCGACGCTGGAACCACCGCTGCGCCCAGCGAGAGGAGTGAAGCGCAATGATTGCGCCTACCGCGGCGAAGGTCATCTGGAAGCTGGGCCCAACGATCGCCTCAGGCTGAAGAGCCAGAATCAGCAGGCCCGAGACGGCGAGCAGCCGGAGGCTGATCGCCTCACGTCCGAGAGCCATGCCGGCGAGCACCAGCACGGCGACGATGCAGCTCCGCACCATGGGCACCTGCGACCCGGTGAGCAGCGTATAGCCGATTGCCGCGACCGCTCCCGCGCCCGCGGCTATCACGAGCAGGTTCAGGCGAAGCGCCAGAAATTCGCTCAGCGCCAGGATGCGCAAGGTCAGGAACATCGTCAGGCCGATCACTGCGGTGATGTGAAGTCCCCCGACCGAAAGCAGATGCGCGATCCCTCCCCTGCGCATCGCATCGGCATCTTCTTCGCTGATTGCGTTCTGGTTTCCCGTCGCGAAGGCGGTCGCGATTGTGCCCGACGGTCCCGGAAGCTGCTTCCGGATGTGCTGATCGAGCCGATTGCGGAGCGACTCGATGCCCGACTGCGCTGCCGGGCGAAGCACCTGAACGCGACCAAAAGACCGTCCCGAAGCGCCAATGCCCGCAAACCAGAAATCCCGGGCGAAATCGTGGCTTCCGGGTACCGTCATCGGCGGCGGCGGCATCAGCCGAGCCCTGAGGCTTACTACAGCACCGCTGCGCAAACCGACGGGCATGTCCTCATCGCGCACGTTCACACGGATTATCGGCGGCAGACCCGGCGTTCGGGGATGAAGGGTGAGCCTGACAGTCTCTCGCGCAACGAGTGGATCGACGGCGCGAACGTCAGCGACGATCGACGCAATCTGCACGCGCGCGAGCCGAGGTGCAGCCACGGCGTTCGCTCGAACCCACACCAGCCCGCAACCGATCGCTGCAGCCATCGCAAACCAGCCGAGCGCTGCCCCGGTGCGGCCCTTGCCCAAGCCGAAGCCGAAGAGCGATGCCGCCAGCGCAAGGCACAGGAACGCCTGCCACTGCCACGGCCGGTTGAGCGTGAACCAGACAGCAATCCCGCTGCCGAAGCCGACGACGGACCAGAGCGGCAGCTGCGCGCGTTCGCGTTCGAGGAGCTTCTCAAGCTCCCCGTGAGCGGCGGAAAACCGCGTCTTCCAATAGCCCCGAGCACGCTGTGGAAGAGGCGCTTCCCCTATGTTAGGGGCGCTCGTCCATTGCATTGCAGCATTCTTAGAAGAGCAAAGCGCGCCAGAGCGCAAGCGGAGATAATTTGACCAGCGCAGCTGATCCGTCCCGGCCCGTCGTCACCCGATTTGCCCCCTCGCCCACCGGTTACCTCCACATCGGCGGAGCGCGCACCGCGCTGTTCAATTGGCTCTATGCCCGGCACACCGGCGGCAAGTTCCTGCTTCGGATCGAGGATACCGACAAGGCTCGCTCTACCAAGGAAGCCATCGACGCCATTCTTGATGGGATGAGCTGGCTCGGCCTCGATTGGGACGGGCATGAATATTACCAGTCGCAATTCTGGGCCCGCCATGCCGAGGTCGCACATCGGCTGCTGGAACGCGGTGCGGCGTACCGCTGCTACATGACTCAGGAAGAGCTCGCTCAGCAGCGCGAGCAGGCGCAGCGCGAGCGCAAGCCCTTCCGCATCAACAGCCCGTGGCGCGACGTTGGCGGCGAGCAGGCCGACAAGCCCTTCGTCATTCGCCTCAAGGCACCCCGTCAGGGGGAGACGATCATCGACGACCAGGTGCAGGGCCGCGTAACGGTCCAGAACGCCGAGCTGGACGACTTCATCCTGCTCCGATCGGACGGAACGCCGACCTACATGCTGGCGGTGGTGGTCGACGATCACGACATGGGCGTCACTCACGTGATCCGCGGCGACGACCATCTCAACAATGCGTTCCGTCAGCTTGCGATCATCCGCTCGATGGGCTGGCCGGAACCTACTTATGCCCATGTGCCGCTGATCCACGGGCAGGATGGCGCCAAGCTCAGCAAGCGCCATGGCGCGATGGGTGTCGATGCCTATCGTGACGAGCTCGGTCTCCTGCCGGAAGCCGTGAATAACTACCTGCTCCGCCTCGGCTGGGGTCATGGCGACGACGAGATCATCAGCCGCGAGCAGGCGGTCGAATGGTTCGACCTGCCCCAGGTCGGAAAGTCACCATCACGCTTCGACTTCAAAAAGCTCGAGAACCTCAACGGTCACTACATCCGCGAAGCGGACGATGGACGCCTGGCCGATCTCGTTGCACCCAAGCTGGGCCTATCGGCTGAGCAGAAGGAACTGCTCATCCGCGCCATGCCGGAGCTGAAGCCTCGCGCGAACACGCTGAACGAGCTGGCGGAGGGCGCAGCTTTCCTCTTTGCCGCCCGGCCGCTTGATGTCGACGAACCCGCAGCCGCACTCCTCACCAGCGAAGCCCGCGCGCTGCTCGGCTCGGCCCATGCTGCACTAGTTGCACTTGCGAACTGGGATGTGCCGTCGTTAGAGGCGGCCATCCGCGAGGTCGCGGAGGGTAGCGGCGTCAAGCTCGGCAAACTTGCCCAGCCACTTCGCGCTGCCCTCACGGGGCGCACGACATCTCCGGGAATTTTTGATGTGCTGGCGTTGCTGGGCCGGGACGAAAGCCTCGCCCGCATCGCCGACCAGATGGAGCCGAACGAATGACCGACAAGACAGCCGCAATCAACACGCCGGGCGGGAACTTCGACTTCCCGGTGCTCGACGGGTCCGTCGGTCCTGAGGTCGTCGATATCCGCAAGTTCTATGCCGACACCGGCATGTTCACCTACGACCCCGGCTTCACGTCGACGGCGAGCTGCAAGAGCGCGATCACCTATATCGATGGCGAGCAGGGCATTCTTCTTCATCGCGGATACCCGATCGATCAGCTGGCGGAGAACTCGACCTTCATGGAGGTCGCCTATCTCCTCATCCACGGCGAGCTTCCCAAGAAGGAAGAGCTCGAAAAGTTCGTCTACACGATCAGCCGCCACACCATGGTGCACGAGCAGCTGGCGACCTTCTATCGGGGCTTCCGGCGCGACGCGCACCCGATGGCGATCATGTGCGGCGCGGTCGGCGCTCTGTCCGCCTTCTACCACGACAGCACGGACATCACCGATCCCGAGCAGCGGATGATCGCCTCGCACCGGCTGATCACGAAGATGCCGACGCTCGTGGCGATGGCGTTCAAGTACAGCCTCGGCCAGCCGTTCATGTATCCCCAGAACAGCCTCAGCTATACGGGCAACTTCCTGCGGATGACGTTCGGCGTTCCGGCCGAGCCGTATGAGGTGAATCCGATCGTCGAGAATGCGATGCGGAAGATCTTCATCCTTCATGCCGACCACGAGCAGAATGCGTCGACGTCGACGGTTCGCCTCGCCAGCTCGTCGGGCGCGAACCCGTTCGCCTGTATCGCGGCTGGAATCGCCTGCCTGTGGGGCCCGGCGCATGGCGGCGCGAACGAGGCGGCCCTCAACATGTTGCGCGAGATCGGCGACGTGAAGCGCATCCCGGAATATATCGCCCGCGCCAAAGACAAGGACGACCCGTTCCGGCTGATGGGCTTCGGCCACCGCGTCTACAAGAACTTCGACCCGCGTGCGAAGGTGATGAAGGCGACCGCGGACGAGGTCCTGAAGGAGCTTAACATCTCCGATCCTGTCCTCGACGTCGCCAAGGAGCTCGAGCACATCGCGCTCAACGACGAATATTTCATCGAGAAGAAGCTCTATCCGAATGTCGACTTCTATTCGGGTGTGATCCTGAACGCGATCGGCTTCCCGACCGACATGTTCACGGCGTTATTCGCACTCGCGCGGACGGTTGGCTGGGTGGCACAGTGGAATGAGATGATCGCCGATCCGGACCAGAAGATCGGGCGTCCGCGCCAGCTTTACGTCGGCTCGCCCCAACGCGACTACGTTCCGGTGGAGCAGCGCTAGGCGGCCGGGAGCGTCAGCGTAAACCGGGCGCCCTCGCCCGGCACGCTGTCGAGAGTCACGTCGCCGCCGAGCGACCGGGCCAGCCGACGCGAGATGGCCAGGCCGAGGCCGGTTCCCTCCTCCTTGGAGTGAGCCCGTTCGAACCGTTCGAAAATTCGCTGCTGGTCGGCCTCGGCGATGCCGGGCCCCTCGTCCTGAACCGAAACCGATGCATGACCGACGCTGCGACCGAAGTTCACGAAGATTCGTCCGCCTTCGGGTGAGTAGCGGATGGCATTGCCGATGAGGTTTACCAGGATCTGGATCACGGCCCGGGTCTCACCCTTTGCCGGGAGGCTGTCGGCTCGCTGCAGGTCGATCGTGGCGTGCCGTTCTTCCGCGGCTGCGTCGAGCATGACGACGGCCTCGCCCGCAAGTGCAGCGAGGTCGATGCTGTGGTCCGACTGCTCCGGCTCCTCGCTCATCGAAGTGAGGACTGAAAGCAGGTGACGCGCGGCGGCGGCGATGTCGCTTCCGTAGCTCGCATAGTCGCTGCGCAGCGGTCCGTCCGCTCGCTCGACGATCCGTTCGGCGCCCTCGATGATCCGGTCGAGCGGGGAGCGGAGCATCTCGTCGAGCGCGAGGTCGAACGATGCGGGATGTGGCGTGGGCGGCGAAACAATCGCCGCGTCGGCGTCGATCAACCCCCTGAAGCCTGCAAAACTTCCGTCAGCGCCGGTGACCACGTCGCCGCTGAGGACCACCGTCTGCGCTGCGTTGGATCGGCTTCGCGCCCTCTGCCCCGAGAAACCTCGGCGCGCAGCGAGTGCGCTAATCAGGGGCATCTCGCCTGCCTCGTCCTCTTCGAGCCGGACCACTCGCGTCAGCGGCTGCCCGGCGACCTCGTCTGCATCCACGCCAAGCAACTCGGCCAAGTCAGCCGAGAGCGAGATGATGCGCAATTCCTCGTCGGCCGCCCACTCGTTGCGAGCGCCCCGCGTGTCGGTCTCGGTCGCGCCGCCAAGGATCGCAGCAAGGCGTGGTCCGGCGGGAGGCCGCTCTGTCCAGTCTTCGAGCGAGAGGACGATGTCGTCGCCTTGTGGCGTCGCGCGGACCCAGAGATCGATGTCGTGGTCGGCCGACGCTGCAAGCGCTGGTCTGGCAACGGCGGTGCGAAGCTTGCGAGCGAGCTGAGCCACGGCGGCCACCTGAGGCAGCGCAAGCGGCTCGCCTATCCGCGAGCCGGCCTGCTGCTGCAGCGCCTCGAGTTCCGGATCGGCGGACACGAGCCGGCCGGCCGCATCGAGACGGCCAAGCACTGGGCGTGGCTCCGATGGGGCGCTAGCCACGGGCCTGCCCCAGACGCTCAAGCGCAGCCCGATAGGAAGACGCGGTCACCAGCCACGCTCGCGAAGCCTGCACCTCGGCATCGGTAAGGCCGTCGAACAAGGCGATCGCCGCGCCTGCGTCTTCGATGCCAAGGAGGTCGCCGATTCCCGCCAGCAGGCCCGCGGCAAGTTCGCGTGAACCATGAGCAGCACGGAGCAAAGCCATCACCTGCCTTGCGTGGCCCGAAAGCAGTTCATCGACGACGGCATCACTCGGCACCGAAGCGCGTTGGGCCAGGACTTCTGCGACGAACGTGATCTCCCCTTCCATGGCGGCGGCAAGCACCAGCTCGTCGGTAAGGCTGCCCGCTTCCGCGAGAAAGTGAACGAGCGAAGCTGTGAGCGCATCGATGCCGCGTTCCTCGTCGCGGTGGTCGAGGACAGCGCCGGATGCCTCGGCCAACTCGAGATCGGCGCCGGGCGCACCTCGCGCAGCAGCAAGCTCCCGGCGCAAACCTGCAGCGACGGCGTGGACGAGTGCGTCGGCGGCCGAATGCGATAGATCATCGAACGCGACGAGACACTGGCCGAAGCGATCGCGGCGGCGGCCTCGGCCGAGGATCAGCGCCATCGCAGCAGCGGCGACGGCTCCATAGTCGTGGCTCACCAAACCTTGCAGGACCCGAGCCTCGCGACGGCCGCTGCGGGCGCGGGCCGCGGAAGCGATCCGCTCCTCGTCCGCCCGACGCAGGAGAAGCGCCATCAGCTCAGGCTGGTCGAGCAGCCCGGACGCGCTCAGCTGCTCGATCAACGCGGTGTCGCTCTCGTCGTTCGCCGCCAGGCGCCCGTTCGGGAGCGCCGCGCGAAGAGCCGCGGCGACGTCGCCGACCAGGCAGTGGAGCATTGCGGTCATCAGCGCCCGCTCCTGCTCCGTGAGGCGCTGTGCCGGATCGAGGAAGAAGTCGCGACGGACGGTAGCCAGCCGCCCTCGTCCCGCAAGGCGCGCGGGCGTGCTCCCGTCCGCTGCAAAGGCAGCGATTGGCCATTCCTCCGGCATCATCTGACCGGATTTATCCGATTTCAGTTAACTTCGCGTCAACTGGAGCAAGGTGGCGAACCCGCTGGACGATAAAGAAGGACAGCGCCGCGTAGAGCGCGAGACCGACCAGATAGGCTGTCCACTGCCCGGCGAGGGCAAATGGGACGGCCAGCAAGATCGAATTGCGGCGCGAAAGGAGCCACATCTCATCACCCGCACCCAGCCCGCTGCGCTCGATGCGAGCCGCTTCCGCGAACGCGCAACCGGCAACGGCACTGACCATCGCACCCCATCCCGTGCCGTGACGAGTCTCCCACAGGCCGATCGCGAGCAGTGCAAGCCCTGCCGCCGGCCAGAGCGCGAGTCGGCTCCATGACCGAGGCAGCAATGGTCTGAGGCGAAGTGAGGCAAGGCGCCCCGCGATCAGGTCGAGCGGGGTCGATAGGAGGAGCAGGACAAGTCCGGCGCCGAGCCACCCGCGGGTGAAGCAAACGGCACCTGCAAGCGTGAGCGCCAGCGCCGACCAGATCAGCCAGCTGGGCCTGACCGACGTGCCCATCAGCTGCTCGGTCGCAAAATCCTCCAGCGGCGGCAGGATGTAGCGGCTCGCGGCATCGTCACGGTTGCCGCGCGAGGACTGGACGAGGTGCCGCTGGAAGCCGGCAAGCTCGTCCGCACTGTTGACCAGCAGCGGCTCGCCCGCCTGTTCCGACGCCCTCACGAGGCGGGCACCATCCTGGATCGAGCGACGCAGCAGGGTCGATTGCAGATCCCAGTCGCCGAGCATGGCCGCGGTGGAGCCCAGCAGTGTTGCGTTTACGACCGCAACACCGGCCCAGCGAGACTGAGCGTCGATTCGTTCGAATGTCTCGTGCGCCTCATCGTCGGGCACTGTAGCCACCGCGCTGTCCGGTTCCTCGCTCAGGCGGTCAATGAGCGACAGCGGGGGCGCGATGCCGTCACCGATCAGCAGGATGGATGAGCCAGCCTCGAAGCGGCTGACCGCATCGTTGACGTCGCTAACCGGGAAAACCCCGATGCCGTCGAGGCGAAGCCGTTCGAACGCATCCTGAAGTGCCTGAGGAACACGCTCGACGATCACGACGATCGGACCGGCGCCTGCGGCGGAGGCACAGCGAACCTGATATTCGACAAGCGTTCTGCCGGCGAGCGGAAGCAGCGCGCGCAGACCGCCGCTGTCGTCCTCCTGATAGGCTGCAATGAGGGCGCCGATCGCCATTACCGTGAACTGTCCCTCCCCTCGTCCGAGCATCCTCTCTAATCGCTTTCCCGCCCGGTCAAAGATGATAAACTGCCGCTTGCGATGACACCCACTCCACAGCGCGCCGAAAACCTGCCCCCGGCCGAGCACGCGGCAGAGCCCACGAATCTGCTGTCGAGCAGCATCGATTTCGTCGAGCCTTCCTTCGACCACCACGAGTGGCGCGAACAGAATGCCGAAGAGCGGGGCGCCGGCGGCCGTCAGGTTCTCGGGATTGCACTGACCGTCCTAGCGGCGCTCTGGCTCGCTTACACCGCTTGGGGCGCGGGACGCTCGCTTGCCGGTCAGCCGCTCTCCTCTCCGCAGATTGCGCAATGGCTCTCGATCGCCGCGGGCCCGCTCGCGCTCCTGGGTCTCCTGTGGCTGATCTTCGGCCGTACTCGCCGCAAGGAGGCAGAGCGCTTCACACGGTCGGTGGTAACGATGCGCAGCGAGGCACGAAGCCTCGAAGCCCTCCTGGAGGTGCTTTCGCAGCGAATCGAGGACAGCCGCTCCGAGCTGACTGGGATGTCCAGACAGCTGATGCAGCTTGGCGACGAGACGACCAGCAAGCTCGGCGGCATCACTCGTGAACTCGACGGCAGCAGCGAGCGGCTTCGCGCTCATGGCCAGGCGCTGGACAGCGCAGCGGACTCGGCCCGGAACGACATCGCCGTCCTGCTGGACGATCTGCCGCGCGCCGAGCAGACAGCTCGCGCCGTCGCCGAACAGCTGCGCTCGATAGGGAACGAGTCCGCGGACAAGGCGGCCCTTCTTCACCAGCACGTCAGCGAACTCGGGAACCGGGCCACTACGGCCGATCAACTCGTCGCCCAGGCGACCGACCGGATCGCTGCGCGTCTTTCCGAAATCGACAATGCAGGCACGGCTGCGGCCGCGCGGGTGCGCGAGGCGGAAGGCGCCTATGCGGGCACGCTCGACACGCTTCTCCATCGCACCGGCGAGGTGCTGGAGCAGATCCGGTCCGGCATCGACGTCCAGTCGGCGGCGGTCTCGGCGCTTGTCGCGCAGGCGTCTGCCGGCATCGGCAAGGCCGGCGCCGATGCGGCGGAATCGCTTGCCGCAAATCTCGACCAGGCGACCAACTCGCTCGAGGGGCTTTCCAGCCGCGTCGCCGAGCAGGACCGCGCGTCGCAGCACATGATCGCCGAGATCGAGCGGGGCCTGTCGATCATCGACCAGCGCTTCACGGAACTTGCTGCAAACGGGGACGAGCGGGCCAACCGTTTCCTCAACTCGCTCACCCGCGCCCGCGCCGAGCTCGACACGCTCGCTGCCCAGGCGACCACGCAGGACGATGCGATCGGCTCGCTAGCCGAGCGCACCGCCGTGCTGCGTGAGAGCATCGAGCGGCTCGCAACCGAAATCCGGGAGAGCGTCGGCGTGGCGATCGGCGAGGCGCAGGGCGGCGCCGATCGGCTGACTGAAACGGCTGCGGCCGCAAGGCCTGAGATCGGCTGGCTGCGTGACGCTACTGCCGAGGCCAGCGAAAAGCTCAGGGCGACGGCGGACGAGATCGTCCAGCAGCGCGAGCGCTTCGCGGCTTTGCTCGAGAGCGTCGACACCGGCGTCGAGGATGCTCAGTCCAAGCTGGCCGCGTTCGCTTCGACACTGGTGCAGGTCGAGCGTGAGGCAGCGAGCCTCAGCAACGAAACTGGCCCCGCGCTAATTGCTTCACTGGTTCAGGTGAAAGAAGCGGCAGGTCATGCGGCGGAACGGGCGCGCGAGACGATCGAGGCGGCAATCCCGCAGGCTGCGGGCAAGCTGTCCGACGAAACCGCGCAGGCACTCGAACGCGTGATCCGCCAGACCATCGAGGACCGCCTGCGCGAGGTCGAGAGCGTCGCCACCCGCGCCGTGGAGTCCGCGCGCATCGCCTCCGATCGCCTGACCGGCCAGATGCTGACTCTGGGCCAGACCGCTTCCGCGCTCGAGGCCCATATCGAGCAGACCAGCAAGGAGCAGCGCGAGAAGGACAGCGAAGCCTTCGCCAAGCGCGTCGCCCTGCTCATCGACTCCATGCACTCCGCCGCGATCGACGTCGGCAAGATCATGGAAGACGACTTCGACGAGCGGGCCTGGAACGCCTATCTCAAGGGCAACCGCGGAGTCTTCACGAGCCGCGCGGTGCGCCTGATCGGCGGCAGCGAGAGCCGCGCGATCCGTGCCCACTACGAGAGCGATGTCGAGTTCCAGCGTTCGGTAAACCGCTATGTCGCGGACTTCGAGTCCATGCTTCGCCGGGTGCTCGCCGAACGAGATGGCGGAATGATCGCCGTCACGCTGATGTCGTCGGACATGGGCAAGCTCTACGCGGCGCTCGCGCAGGCCGTCGACAAGCTGCGCTAAGCATCGCCTTTAGCGGCTGTGATAGAAATCGAGATCGTCCGGCGTGATCCAGCCGAAGGTCCAATTCGCGTAATAGAGTGCAAACAGAAGGGCTCCGAGTAGCGCTGCCTTGAGCAGGTGGCGCTTGACGTCGAAGCGGTGGGGTGCGCTCTCGGCCTGGCCGGATATCTTCGGCGTTCCTGCTTCTTCGTCGGTTCGCACGCCGAACGGCAGGAGGATGAAGGCGCTGAAAGCGAAGAACAGGAAGTAGATCGCGACGATCGAGCTGAGGGCCATGGCAGCGCTATAGCGCAACCTGCAGCATCATCACTTCCACCAACGGCTTCTTGCCGGTCCACAGGGTTGCGC
>DASVXN010000238.1:0-7168 GCA_036392635.1 Sphingomicrobium sp.
GTCAGCCACGGCGGCTCCGATCTCCGCGCGCTCCTGCTCGGGCACACCAGCACGGTCGAGCCAGCCCTTGCGGAAGGTCGTGACCCATTCGGCGACGCCGTGCTCGATGGCTGTCGGACGCTCGATCAGGCGGGCATCGACTTCGCGGAACCCAGCGGCTTCGTACACGGCAGCGAATTCTTCCGGCGAAGCATACCAGTTTGTCGCCTCGACTGGCGGGACGTAGCCGCGGATGATGAGCTCTTCGTCCAGCTCTTGCCGAAGCTTGTTGAGGTTGCCCTCGCCGCCCATCTCGCCCGCAAACCGGCCGCCGCTCTTGAGCGCCCGGAAGATTGCACGCGCCGCCTGTTCCTTGTGCAGCACCCAGTGCAGCGTCGCATTTGAGAAGGCGGCGTCGAACTCGGCAAAGAACTGCATGTCCTCGGCCGCAAGCTGCAGAGCGTCGACACCGTTGGCGCGAGCGGCGGCGATCATCTCCGGCGAATTGTCGATACCGAGGACGGTCGCACCTCGCTCGATGATCTTCCGCGTCAAAGTCCCTTCGCCGCAGCCGACGTCGAGGATCCGCTCGCCGCGCTGCGGATCAAGCAAGTCGAGCGCCGCGCCGCCGAGCTCCGCGACAAAGCCGCCGACCCGCGCATAGTCCGCTGCGTTCCACTTGCTGGTCGAGGCGGCAGCCTGGCTCAAAGGGTCTGGACCCAGTCCCGGTACGCGCCCTCTTCCATCAGGCCGTCGAGCTCGCCGGGATTGTCGAGCTTGATCTTGAAGAACCAGCCCTGCCCTTCAGGATCGCTGTTCACCAGGCTCGGATCGTCGGCGAGTGCCTGATTGCCCTCGACCACCTCACCGGAGACCGGAGCGTAGACGTCCGAAGCGGCCTTCACCGACTCGACAACCGCGGCTTCCTGCCCCTTGGTGACCTTGCGGCCCGCCTCGGGAACCTCGGCGAACACGACGTCGCCAAGCTGCTCCTGCGCATGACTGGAAATGCCGACGGTCGCGGTGTCGCCCTCGACGCGGATCCATTCATGTTCCTTGGTGAAGTAAACAGGCATCAGGCAGCTCCCTTGCGGTGATAGCGGTGCGGAACGAACGGCATCGGCACCACGCGGGCGTCGAACAGCTTGCCGCGCTGCTCGAGCTTCAATGCGGTGCCGGCTTCGGCGAGATGCGTCGCGACGTAGCCCATGGCGATCGGCCGCTGCAGCGAGGGCGAGAAGCCGCCGCTGGTGATCTTGCCGACCTGATTGCCCTCGCCGTCGAGCACCAGCGCGCCTTCGCGAACCGGCTGGCGACCATCGACCTCGAAGCCGACGCGCTTCTCGATGGGACCGTTTTGCAGCTCCGCGAGGATGCGCATGGCGCCGGGGAAGCCGCCTTCGGCGCGCCGGCGCTTGTTGATGGCGAAGTTGAGGTCGGCCATGACGGGTGTCGTCCTGGTGTCGAGGTCATGCCCGTAGAGCGGCAACCCCGCCTCTAGCCGGAGCGAATCGCGGGCGCCAAGGCCGATCGGCTTGGCAAGCTCATGCGCGACGATGGCATCGGCGAGACCCGCCGCAGCCGTCGCGGGCACGGAAATCTCGAAACCGTCCTCGCCAGTATAACCCGAGCGGCTGATCCACAGGTTCTGTCCCTGCCACTGGAACGGCCCGCCCTGCATGAAGGTCAGCGCGCTTACGCCCGGCACGATCGTCTCGAGCACCTCGGCAGCCTTGGGGCCCTGCAAGGCCAGCAGCGCCTGCTCCTTCATGTAGTCGATCGCGACTGCACCGCTGAGACGATTCTCCATGTAGGCGATGTCGCCGTGCTTGGTCGCGCCATTGACGACGACGTAGAACTGGTCGCCGCGCCGCGTTGCCATCAGGTCGTCGACGATCCCGCCGTCCTCCTCGAGTAGCAGCGAATATTTAGGCTTCATGTCCGCAGCGGCGCGGAAGTCGCCGGGCATCAGCGTCTCGAGCGCGCCCGCAACGTCGCTGCCATGCACCAGCAGCTGGCCCATGTGGCTGACGTCGAAGAGGCCGGCATTCTCGCGGGTCCAGAGGTGCTCGGCCATGATGCCTTCGTACTGCACGGGCATCTCGTAGCCGGCGAACGGCACCATCCGGCCGCCACGGGCGCGGTGCCAGGCGTCGAGCGGAAGCCTGTCGAGCTGCGGCGTTCCGGTGCCCTCGCCGCCCTCAGGATCGCCGCTGAAGGCTGTCCCACGCGCCTGCGTGTCGTCGGTGGGGCCGTTGTGGACTTCCCTGCTCATTTCAAACGCTCCGGCATAGGGTGCGACCGCGCGGACTCGCCTCAGAGCCTCGCTGCCGCCCCCGTCTGTCCTTAGCGCCTGAGAGCTTTGCCCCTTCGGCGGCCCCGGATTGCTCCAGGACGCTTTCCAGACTGTCAGGCCCGCACGGTCCCTTGTGCCTGAGAGATTCCGGGGGCGGTTGCTCCTTCGGCGGTGGGCCCCGGTTTCCCTTGGCGCCACGCTCTCCCGTGCGGCCATTCCGAAAGCAGAGCCTCCGGTGACGGAGCGGCCTTGGCCGGGCCCCTTGGCGGAGTCAACGCGGCTTTCGGTGAAAGTCTAACGAGTTGCGTTATACTTCAGCTGATCCTGCGTGAGCTGGAAGCCGACCAGGTGCTCGAAGGTCGAGTTGGCGACGGCGCGGGCGACACCCGGGTCCGAGAGCGGATCGACTGCCGCATCGGCCTGCCCGGCCTTGCGCGGGCGGGTCAGGATCGCCCGGACGTTCGCCGGAAGCGTTGCCGCAGCGCGATTGACGCGGACGCTCGCCTGAGCGCGGCCGGTCGCATGCAGGCTACCGGCGGGGAAGTTCAGCGCCACCGCGCCGACCTGCTTGGCCTCGATGGCATTGCCGCCGCGCAGCGCAACGTCGAAATATGGAAGCACGACCTGCCTCGCCGGCCCAGCGTCGCGGCGAAGCGCCGTCACCGTGAAAGTCACCGTCGAGACGACGTCATTGCCCGATTGCTGGCAGAAGGACCGCAGCTGCGTGATCGCCGCGCTGACGTCGATGGCCCGCGCATCGGTGCTGCCCGCAGGGTTGAACAAGGTGATGTCGCCAGTCCCGGTCGGGATCCCCGCGATGGGGCAGGTGGTCCGGACGGCGTAGATGCCACCGCCATTCTCGCTCGTGATTTCGCCCGCGTGGCGGCACGCGCCGAGGAGGGTCAGGGAAAGGAGAGCGGCAAGACGGAGCTTCACTGTGGGAGCAATCCTTGGTCGGACAAACTGGCCCGCGTTCATAGGAAGGGCCTTCTATGGCTGCAAGCGATGCCTTACATGGCCTGCACCGTGCCTGAACTTGCCAACCCTTTGCCTCCCCTCCGTGTCCTGATCGCCGCCCCGCGCGGCTTCTGCGCGGGCGTGGACCGCGCCATCCAGATCGTCGAGCTCGCGCTCGAGCGCTTCGGCGCGCCCGTCTATGTGCGGCACGAGATCGTGCACAACCGCTTCGTCGTGGACCGCCTTCGCGAACTCGGGGCCGTATTCGTCGACGAGCTGGACGAAGTGCCGAACGACCGGCCGGTAGTCTTCTCCGCGCACGGCGTTCCGAAATCAGTGCCGGCCGCCGCCCAAACCCGCGGCCTCACCTATGTCGACGCGACCTGCCCGCTGGTCTCCAAGGTCCACCGGCAGGCGGAGCGGCTGATCGAAGAAGGGCGGCACATCCTCTTCATCGGCCATGCCGGCCATCCGGAAGTGATCGGTACGTTCGGCCAGGTGCCGGTAGGATCGATCACTCTCGTCGAGACTGTGGAGGACGCGCAGGCGATCGACGTCCCCGATACCGCCAATCTCGCGTTCCTCACTCAGACGACACTGTCGGTGGACGACACGACCGCCATCGTCGGCGCCCTCAAGAGCCGCTTCCCCGCCATTCGAGCGCCGAGGAGCGAGGACATTTGCTACGCCACTTCTAATCGGCAGGCGGCAGTGAAGGCGATTGCCGCCGAATGCGACCGGATGCTGGTCATCGGCGCGCCAAACAGCAGCAACTCGCTGCGGCTTGCCGAAGTCGCCGAGCGAATCGGCGTTCCCGCCCGGCTGATCGAACGGGCGACGGACATCGACTGGGAATGGTTCGGCCAGCCGCGCACGCTGGGGCTGACCGCCGGAGCCTCGGCGCCGGAGGTGCTCGTCCGCGAGGTCCTCGACGCACTCCGCGCCCGGTTCGACGTCCGCGAGGAGATCGCCGACCACACACCCGAGCGGATGGTGTTCAAATTGCCGCGCGAGCTGCTCTCTGACCGAGCCGCCTGAAGTCGAGATCTTCACCGACGGTGCCTGCCGCGGCAACCCTGGCCCTGGAGGCTGGGGCGTGCTGTTGCGCATGGGCGACAAGGAGCGAGAACTTGCCGGTGGCGAGGCGCTGACCACGAACAATCGGATGGAATTGCTCGCGGCCATCCGGGGCCTTGAGGCGCTGAAACGGCCATGCCGGGTGAGGCTCCACACCGACAGCATCTACGTCCGGGACGGGATTACCAAGTGGGTCCACAACTGGCAGCGCAACGGCTGGCGCACGTCGGACAAGAAGCCGGTGAAGAATTCCGAGCTCTGGCAGGAACTGGTCGCCGCCTCCGCACCGCACCGAATCGAGTGGCACTGGGTCAAGGGACACAGCGGCCATCCCGAAAACGATCGCGTCGACGCCCTGGCGTGCGCGGCAGCCGACGAACAGAGGCGCCACCACCGCCTGTGAACCAAAGTTCACTTTTTCGCGGAGTCGTCGGGGTTTAGACAGCCGCGGTCACCGACTCTCTCGTTCCCCTGTTGGATAGTTGGTGAGGGGAGGCGTCACCAACGCCTCCCCAACTCGCCTGCATCAGATGGCGAAACGCCGCGGTGAGAAGACCGCCGCGTCGATGTCCGCGACCATCGGATCGGGCACTTCCCCGAGCAGCAGCGCGGCGGCCATCTTCGCCGCGGCCGGCGAAGTCTGGATGCCGAAACCGCCCTGCCCGGCGCACCAGAAAAAGCCTTCCTGATCCGCAGCATAGCCGTACACGGGAAGCCGATCGGGCGCGAAGCTCCTGAGCCCCGCCCAGCTGCGTTCCACGCGCTCGACGGGCCAGTCGACCACGTTCTGAAATCGGTCGATGGCGGTCGCGATGTCGATTTCTTCCGGCGCCGCATCGCAGGGGTCCGTATCGATCTCGTCGTGCGGGCTGAGCCACACCGTCCTGTCGCCCTCCCCCTTGAAGTAAAAGCTGCCGTCCGCGTCGTCGACGAGCGGCAGCTCCTTGAGCCCGGACCGCCCGACCCTCAATTGCACCATCGTCCTTCGTTTCGGCGCGATTCGCAGCGGCGCTACTCCACTCGCGACGGCCACATCGTCCGCCCACGCCCCGGCGGCATTGACCAGGGTCGAAGCGCCGATCCTGGTGCCGTCCTCGAGATCGACCCGCCATAGCCCTTCCCGCCGCCGTGCAGCGATCAGCCGCGACCCCGTCGTCACCTTACCCCCGCGCTGACGGAAACGACGCAGGAAAGCAGCGTGAAGGCTCGCGACGTCGATGTCGGCACAGCTCGGCTCCAATAGCGCGCGGTGCCACTCAGGTTTGATGCCCGGCACTATCTGCTCGAGCTCGGCGCGCTCAACGACTCGGGTTTCGACGCCCGGAGGAAGCTTGGGCAACTGGCCTCTGGTGAGGTGAAGGTCGCCGCGCGCGTGAAGGAAGCCCCGCTCGGCGAAGTCCGCCGGAGGCCGGTCGAGGAATGCGTGCGACGCCGTGCTCAACTTCGCGACTTCGGCGCCTCCGTAGCTCTCCAGGAAGAACGCCGCCGACCGCCCCGTCGAGTGGTAGCCGCAATGCGCTTCCGCCTCGATGATGAGCGTCCGGCGCTCTCCCGCAATCTCCGATCCGAGGCTCGCCCCGGCGATGCCGCCGCCGACGATGATGACGTCAAAATCGCTCATTCGGGCCGCTGGTTACGAATTGGAAAGCCGCGCCGTCTAGGGGTGGCAGCATGTTAAACGTCGGGTTTACCGATCTGCTGCTCGTCTGGCTCGCCGCCGTGCTCATCGTCGCGGCGGTGATCGACGTGCGCACCTTCACGATCTCGAACAGGCTGAACCTGTCGGTTGCGCTCGGCGCACCGCTCTACTGGCTGTCGATTGCCTCACCCTGGTCCGGCGTCGCGGTACAGCTGGCGGCGGGCGGCATCGTCTTCGTCCTGCTCGCCGGGGCGTTCTATGCCGGCATGATGGGCGGCGGCGACGTGAAGCTCGCATCAGCGCTGGCGCTGTGGTTCTCGCCCGGCGGCACGGTCAAGTTCCTCGTGCTGATGTCGCTCGCAGGCGGCGTCCTCACTTTGGTTCTCGTCGCATGGCACCGCGCCAAGCGCCGCGAGGGCCGTCCCGAAATTCCGTACGGTGTGGCGATCGCCTTCGGCGCGCTCGCAATTCTCACCCAACGGTTTCTTAACCAATTTGCCTGATTTCTGAGGCTGTTCAAGCGGCCCGAGTGGGCCTGGGGGAGGCGATCTCGCCATGGATGTGAAGAAGCTAGCTCTGCTCGTTGGAGCACTGGTTGTCGCGGTCATCACCGCGGTCATGGCCAGAAACATGTTTGCCGGCGCCGGCGCGCAGCAGGCTGCTGCCGCACCAGCGGTTCCGGTCGGGCCCAAGGTGCTTGTCGCCAAGAAGGCGCTGCCCGCAGGCACAATCATCGACGCTGACAGCTTCACGCTCCAGCCCTGGCCGAAGGAGCTCATGCAGAGCGCCTATTACGTCGAGGGCCAGCCCGATGGTGATCCCAAGAAGCTGCTCGGCACCGTCGTGCGCTATCCGATCACTGCCGGCCAGCCGGTCACCAAGGGCTCGCTCGTCGGTCCGCAGGATCGCGGCTTCCTCGCCGCGGCGCTCGGTGCTGGAATGCGCGCCATCACGGTTCCTGTGAACGTCTCCTCGAGCGTCGCGGGCTTCGTCTTCCCGGGCGATCACGTCGACCTGGTGCTCACCCAGCAGGTGCAGGGCGGCGGCGAAGGCTCTCCGCTCAAGGTTTCCGAGACGATCATCCGGAACCTGCGAGTGCTCGCAACCGACCAGCGCATCTCCGACAAGGACGAGGACGGCAAGACGGCCGTGAAGACCTTCTCGAACGTCACCGTCGAAGTCACGCCGCGGATCGCCGAGAAGATCGCGGTTGCGCAGAG
>DASVXN010000239.1:0-1646 GCA_036392635.1 Sphingomicrobium sp.
TCCACCAAGTCCCTGCTGCGCGACGTGTCGTTCGAGCTCCGCCGCGGCGAGATCCTCGGGTTCGCCGGCCTGATGGGCGCGGGGCGGACCGAGACCGCGCGGGCGATCATCGGCGCCGACCCGATGAGCGCGGGAACGGTCGTCGTCAACGGCAAGGAGGTCCGGATCCCGGGCCCGTCCGTAGCCGTGCGGCACGGCATCGGCTACCTGCCCGAGGATCGGAAGCGACACGGTCTGATGCTCGAGCAGGACGTCGCCTTCAACGTGGCCATGGCCTCGCTGAAGTCGAACCGCGCCCCGATGGGCTTCCTGCGGGAGGGCCGTGCGCGCCGGATCGCGGAGAACTTCATCAAGTCGCTGCGCATCAAGACGCCGTCCAGCCGGACGACGGTGAAGACCCTCTCCGGTGGGAACCAGCAGAAGGTCGTCATCGCCAAGTGGTTGGCGAGGGACTGCGACGTGCTGATCTTCGACGAGCCGACCCGCGGCATCGACGTCGGCGCGAAGGAGGAGATCTACCGGCTCCTCAACGACCTGGCCGAGGCCGGCAAGGCCGTCATCATGATCTCGTCCGAGCTGCCCGAGGTGCTCCGGCTCTCGCACCGGATCGTGGTCATGTCCCAGGGTCGCGTCACCGGCACGCTGTCGGCGGACGAGGCCGATCAGGAATCCATCATGAAACTGGCCACCCAGAACATCGAGGAAGTAGCGGCATGACGACGCCACGCGCAGAAGACCTGGCAGACGCACGCACCCAGTCACCGCCGGCGGGAAGCGTCGCGGTCGGGGGCGGTGGGCGCGGCGGCCGCTTCGCCGCGCTCGGTCAGGGGCTCCAGCAGTTGCTGGCCTTCGGCACGCTGATCGCGCTGATGATCATCTTCTTCATCGCGAGCCCGAAGTTCCTGACCATCACGAACATCAGCTCGATCCTGCTGTCGACGGCCGTCATCGGCATCCTCGCGGTGGGCACGACGTTCGTGATCATCACGGGCGGCATCGACCTGTCCCTCGGCACGGCCATGACGCTGTGCTCGGTGGTGGTCGGGCTCATGCTGAGCAACGCCGGACTGCCGCTGCCGGTGGGCATCCTCGGCGGGCTCGCCATGGGCGCGCTGATCGGTTTCATCAACGGGTTCAACGTGGCGATCCTCGGGCTGCCGCCCTTCATCGCGACCCTGTCGATGATGCTGGTCGCCCAGGGGCTGGCCCTGGTCCTGTCGGGCGTGAAGCCGATCTACTTCTCGGAGGTCGAGGGCTTCTCCAAGATCGCGCTCGGCGAGATCATCCCGAGGATCCCGAACGCGGTGCTCATCCTCTTCGGCCTCGCGCTGGTGGCGGGCATCATCCTGCGCAAGACCATCCTCGGCCGGATGACCTACGCCATCGGCAGCAACGAGGAGGCGACCCGCCTCTCGGGCATCAACACCCGTCGCTGGATCCTCGCGATCTACACCCTCGCCGGCGTGGCCACCGGCATCGCGGGCATCGTCCTGGCCTCCCGGCTCAACTCCGCCCAGCCGCAGCTGGGCGTGGGCTACGAGCTGCAGGCCATCGCCGCGGTGATCATCGGCGGCACGTCGCTGCTCGGCGGCCGGGGCAGCATCCTCGGCACGATCATCGGCGCGCTGATCATGAGCGTGCTGATC
>DASVXN010000240.1:0-8333 GCA_036392635.1 Sphingomicrobium sp.
ATTCGGATTAACGGCCGTCCCATGCTCCGCCCTTCTCTCGAAGGGGCGAGTAGACATGCTGTTTCGTCACTATGTTGCCGCGCTGCTCATCGGCTGCGCGGGCGTACCCGTTTGCGCGCAGGACGCTCAGAGTCTGCTGAACAAGAACCTGGAGGCGCGCGGCGGCGCAGCGGCGCTCGCAGCGCTCCAGAACGTCACCTTCGAGGGGCGCATCGTTCAACCGGGCGGCTTCGAGCTACAGTACAAGGAAACGCGTGCTCGCCTGCCTGCGTCGGCAGCCGATCGAGTCGAGATCTCGCTACAGGGCCTCGACATCATACAGGCCTATGACGGTCATGGCGGTTGGAAGGTCAATCCGCTGCAAGGGCGCAGGGATGCGGAGAAGATGTCGGCTGACGAGGCACGGTCCCTTGCCGACAGCGCGCTGGTCGAAGGCCCGCTGCTTGCGGCGCTGAAGGACGGGAGCAAGGTCACTTACCTGGGCCGCGAGGACTTCGACGGCACGCTCGCCTACAAGCTGAAGGTCGCCCAGAAGGACGGCGACGAGTTCGTCTACTGGCTGGATCCCGACACCTACCTCGAGATCAAGGTGAACGAGACGCGGCGAATCCGCGGCGCTCAGGAGACGGTCGAGACGGAACTCGGCGATTACGAGAAGGTGGCCGGCGTCTACTTCCCGATGTCGGTCGAAGCTTGGGCGCAAGGACAGGATAACTCCCGGTCCAGAACGATCATCGCCAGCGGCACCGCCAACCGTGCAGTAGCGGCCGACTACTTCACCGAGCCGCGTGGGCCCGCCACGCCGGCCAAGGCAACCGGCGCGAACCCGCCTGACGCAGCAAACAAGCCGCCCAGTGAGCCGTCCGCCAAGAAGCCACCCGCGACGTCGCCCTCGACCTCCGAACCAGGCAAGGGAGAATAACGCCCATGCTGCGCACCATGCTTTTCGCCAGCGCCGCCGCGGTGCTTGCCACGCCAGTCGTCGCCCAGACCGTTGCAGCGGACACGGCCGCCATCTCGGGGCTCAACGTCCGCAATATCGGCTCTGCCACGATGTCCGGGCGAATCGCCGCCGTCGCCGGACGTCGTGCCGCCGACGGGAAGGTGACTCTGCTCGTCGGCTCCGCCTCGGGCGGCGTGTGGATCTCCGAGGACGGCGGGACGACCTTCAAGCCCGTGTTCGACAAGCAACCGGTGAAATCCATCGGTGCGGTGGCGCTCGATCCCAAGGACCCCCAGGTCATGTGGGTCGGCACCGGCGAAAGCTGGACACGCAATTCGGTATCCGTCGGCAACGGCGTCTACAAATCGACGGACGGCGGCGAGACCTGGACCCACATGGGCCTGCCCACGACCGAGCGCATCACGCGCATCCTGGTTCACCCGAAGAATGGCAACACCGTCTACGTCTGCGCGCCGGGAGCGCTGTGGTCCGACTCGCCCGACCGTGGGCTCTACAAAACCACTGACGGCGGCAAGAGCTGGTCGCAGATCCTCAAGGGTGAGAACCTCTCGACCGGCTGCTCGTCGATCGCCATGGACCCGTCCAACCCTGAGCATCTGCTCGCCGGCACATGGGATTTCCGCCGGAAGGCCTATGAATTCCGATCAGGCGGCGAGGGTCCTGACAAGCCGTCGGGCAGCCGCTTTGCCGAGAGCCGGGACGGCGGGAAGACCTGGACCAACCTCAGCGCGGAGAACCGCAAGGGATTGCCGAACTATCCTTGGGGCCGCCTGGAGATCACTTACGCGCCTTCGAATCCGAAGCGCGTATATGCCTTCATCGAGAACGTGCGGCCCGCGCTCTACGTGTCCGATGATGGCGGCACGATCTGGCAGGAGCGCGACCGTAGCCAGGGCATGGTCTGGCGGCCGTTCTACTTCGGTCGGATGGTCGTCGATCCGAAGGATCAGAACCGCGTGTTCAAGATGGGCTACAGCCTGATCGTCTCCGACGACGCAGGGAAGAGCTTCTCCAACGCATCGGGCGGATCCCACGGCGACTGGCACGACGTCTGGGTCGACCCGACCAACACCAAATATATCGTCGGCGCGGACGACGGAGGGCTTTGGTACAGCTACGACGGCGGCAACAAGTGGTGGAAGGCCAACAACCTTCCCGTCAGCCAGTTCTACCACGTCAGCACCGACAACCGGGATCCGTACCAGGTCTATGGCGGCCTTCAGGACAACAGCTCCTGGGTGGGCGACAGCGAATATCCCGGTGGCATCACCAACAACCGCTGGGAGAATCTGTACGGCGGCGACGGCTTCTGGGCTTTCGCGGACCCGAGCGATCCCAATTTCGCCTACGCAGAATATCAGGGCGGCAACATCGCGCGGATCAACCGGCGAACGCTCGAGCAGCGGCTGATCCAGCCGACCGCCAACTACAAGGAGAAGCTCCGCTACAACTGGAACACGCCAATCGCGCTGTCGCCGAACGAGAAGGGCACGATCTACATCGGCTCGCAATTCCTGTTCCGCAGCCGCGACCATGGCGTCACCTGGGACCGGATCTCGCCCGACCTGACGACCAACGATCCGATCCGGCAGCGGCAGGAGGAATCGGGCGGCATCACGGTCGACAACAGCTCGGCCGAGATGAACACGACCATCTACTCCATTTCCGAGAGCCCGCGCGCCACGGGGCAGATCTGGGTCGGCACCGACGACGGCAACGTCCAGCTGACCCGCGACGGCGGGCGAAGCTGGACGAACCTGACGCCCAACGTCGGCATGCCGCAGGGCAACTGGATCAGCTGGGTCGAAGCAAGCCGCTACAATCCGGCCGTCGCCTATGTGGCCGACGACCGGCATGCGGTCGGGGACATGCAGCCGTATCTGTACCGCACGGCCGACTATGGCCGGACGTGGCAGCGGCTGGTCGGCCCGGGCACGCCGGGCGTTCGCGGCTATGCGCATGTGATCAAGGAAGACCGGCTGAACCCGAACATCCTCTATCTCGGGACCGAGTTCGGCCTGTTCATCTCGCTGAACGGCGGCCAGTCATGGGCGCAGTTCAAGCCGAACAATTTCCCCGATGGAGTCGCAGTACGCGACATCGCGATCCAGGACCGCGAGGACGATATCGTGCTCGCGACGCACGGCCGCGGGATGTGGGTGATCGACGACGTGAGCCCGCTGCGCGCGCTCAGCGCTCCGGTCCTTGCAAGCACGATCGCGCTCATCCCGACACGCCCGGCGGAGCAGCGGATCCAGAGCAACGGGGGCTGGCCCGAGGGCAACGCCTCGTTCGCCGGCGACAATCCGCCGGACGGCGCGGTGATCAGTTACTATCAGAAGGCGCGGCATGTGATCGGCCGGATGAAGCTCGAGATCCTCGATGCGAGCGGCAAGGTCGTGGACGAGCTGCCGACGTCGAAGCGGCGCGGGCTCAACCGGGTGGTGTGGTCGATGCGGACGAAACCGCCGATGGTGCCTCCCGCCGCATCGCTCGCCGGGTCATCGACATCGGGCCAGCGCTTCCTGCCCGGTACCTACACGGTGCGTCTCACCAAGGCGGGCCAGGTCGTAAGTGAGCCGCTGACGATCGCGCTCGACAGGCGCGCCACCTTCACCGTTGCCGACCGGCAGGCGCAGTTCGCGGCTTCGGAACGGGTAAAGGGCCTCTTCGCGCGGATGAGCAAGGTCGTTGCGCAGCTCAACCGCGTCCGCGCTCAGGCCGGAGCCATCGCCGCCAATCCCTCCGCACCGGCGGACGTTAAGACCGCCGCGGCACAGCTGTCGGGCAAGGCCGACACGCTCCGCAAGGAAATCGTCGCGACGAAGGAGGGGGGTGCGATTACCGGAGAGGAGCGGCTGCGCGAACACGTCGACCAGATCTATGGCGCCATCAATTCGGTCGAGGACCGTCCGACGGCCTACCAGATGGCGCGGATCGACGCGCTCGACCGCGAACTGAGGGAAGTGGAGACGCAGTGGGCTGCGCTTCAGGCCGGGGACGCGGCTGCGCTCAGCAACCGGTTGAAGGCCGCCAACCTGCCGCCGCTGACGATCGCCGAACTGGACGTCGATCCGGAGTCTCTTGCTCGTGGTGGCCGTGCTGCGATGCTCGCGCGGGGGCTGGTGGGTACGCGCTTCTATGGCCGGGCAAGCGTGCTGCGGGAGACTGCCGAGAAGGATTGAGCCGTCAGGCGCTCGCAGCAGCGGTGACCGTCGCTTCGTGGACGGTTGCTTCGGCCGCGATGCGCGCGAGCGCCTGGGCCACACCGTCGATCGCCTGAAGCGCGACTGTGTGACGGGTCGCAATCATGCCGTCGATCGCCAGCTCCTCGCCGGCGCTTTCGAGCAGCAGGCGCAGCTCGAGAAGCTCTTCCGCAACGCCGTAGCCGTTTCCGCCTTGCGGCTGTGCCTTGTCGGCCACCACGCCAAGGCGCTTCTGGTGAAACAGTTCATCGACGAACTGCTGGCCGATGCCGCGTCGCCCCTGCGGCAGCCAGTTGGCAACCAAGATCGGCTCATCGAACTGCACGCCGGCCTTCGAGCCTTCGGCCCAGACGAGGGTTCCGGCGGCGCTCAGGCTCGCTCGGCTGAGGCGCACTGCGGTCCCGATCGCCGGCAGTGCCGCCGCCTCGACGAGTGCCCCGGTGCGCGAAATGTTGCGAACGCGGACCGGCGTGACGGATCGGCCGTTCGCGTAGAGCGCCGCCATGACGAATATGTTGTTCCGGGAGTCGAGCCGCAACTCGTGGATCGGGGAGCTTTCCATGTCCCCCGGCTAGCTCCCGCACTGCAACAAAGACTTGCGCTCAGGTCCATTTCGGACGCTTTCGATGGAACTTATTCGACCTTGGCTCCGGTGCTGCGTTCGACCGGCTTCACGTGGACCGTCTTGATGTTGACGAACTCGCGGATACCGAAGGCGGCGCATTCGCGTCCGTAGCCCGAGTGCTTGACGCCCCCGAATGGCGTGCGCGGGTCCGACCGGACGTTCTCGTTGACGAAGCTCATGCCCGCCTCGAGCTCCTCCGCGGCGATGCGCCGGCCCCGGTCGATGTCCGAAGTCAGCACGCCGGAACCGAGCCCGAACTCACTGTCGTTCGCGATGCGGATCGCGTCCGCTTCGTCGTCCGCGGTGATAATGGCGGCGACCGGGCCGAAGACCTCTTCGTCGTGTGCAGGCTGACCCGGCCTCACATTCGTCAGCACCGTCGCCGGGTACCAGGCGCCCGCACGGTCGGGCACCTTGCCGCCGACAAGCAGTTTGGCACCATTGGCAATGCTCTTCTCGACTTGCTGGTGGATCTCGTCGCGAGCTTTCACGCTGACCATCGGGCCGAGCTTTGTGCCTTCCTGCGTGGGATCGCCGATCTCGTAGCCGCGCATGGCGTCCACGAGCGCCTGCTCGAACGGCTCGATGATCGAGCGCACGACAATGAAGCGCTTGCCGGCGATGCAGCTCTGGCCGCCGTTCACCATGCGCGCGGTCGCCGCGACCTTCGCCGCGGCAGCGATGTCGGCATCCTCCAGCACGATGTAAGCATCCGACCCGCCGAGTTCGAGAACGCACTTCTTGAGCACCGACCCGGCGGCCGTCGCCACGCTGCGGCCCGCGCGCACGCTGCCCGTCAGGGTCACGGCGGCGACATTGTCATCCTTGATCAGGGCCTCGACGTCGCTGCTCGGCAGCAGGAGCGTACGGAACAGGTCTGTGGGGACACCGGCCTGGTGCAGGATGTCCTCGATCGCGAGTGCACAGCCGGGCACGTTGCTGGCATGCTTCAGCAGCATGCCGTTCCCGGCCATCAGCGCGGGCGCAGCGGCGCGGAAGACCTGCCACAAGGGGAAGTTCCACGGCATCACGGCGAGGATGACGCCGATCGGATTGAAGGTGACGAACGCCTCGCCCCCGCCGATGTCGACAGGCTCCCTGGCGAGATAGCCCTCCGCGTGATCGGCGAACCAGTCGCACTGAAAGGCGCACTTCTCGACCTCGGCGCGGCCTTCGTCGAAGGTCTTCCCCATCTCCTCCGTCATCAAACGGGCAAGCTCGTCCTTGCGCGTGCGCAGGACCTCGGCTGCCTTGTGAATGACCGCGGAACGCTCACCGAAGCTCGTGCGCCGCCAGTCGAGATACGCTGCCCTCGCTGCCCGTGCGGCGGCTCGCGCCTCGTCGATACTGTGTGGATCATAGCTCGCGCCGGGCTCGCCCGTGGCCGGATTGACTGTCTGGAGCTTCTTGCTCTCGCGTCCGGGGCGGGTCAGTTCAGCCTGCTCGGCCATCGATCGACTCCTTGATTGGGGAAATGCGACTCACTTCGCGGGAACCGGCTCGCCAGTACCGCGAAATGCCATGCGGCCCACGGCTGACCAATCCTGGTCCTCGCCGCCGCTTGCAAGAAGCTCGTTGAAGCGATCGCGCAGCACGTCGGCGAACGGCATCACAACGCCAAGCTTCTCCGATGCTGCGAGCGCCAAGCGAATGTCCTTCAGCCCCAACGGCGCCGCAAACCCGACCGGCGGCGGCTCGTCAGCCGCGACCAGCGGTCCGTACGTGTTGTAGATGGGTGCACCGAACAAGGTCGACGTCAGAAGGTCGAGGAACTCGTGCTTGTCGACGCCGCCGCGGTCGACCAGCGCGATCGCCTCGCCGAGCGACTCGAACACCGTCGCGATCAGGAAATTGATGCCGAGCTTGGCGAGGTTCGCCTGCTGTGGCTGTTCGCCCATGACGCGAGTGCCTTGGCCGATCGCCTCGAACACCGGTTGCATGTCAGCAATCGCGTCGTTCGGGCCGGCAGCGACGACGAACAGCTGGCCCTCGGCGGCACGATCCGGACGACCGAGAACTGGGGCAGCGACGTAGCGCTGGCCTCTTCTGCCATGCTCGGCAGCTAGCCGGCCCGACAGATCGACGCTGATCGTACTGGAGGAGATGTGCGTCGCGCCCGCGGGCAAGTTCGCGAGGATTCCTCGCTCGCCGAAGGTCACCGCTTCGACTGCCTCGTCATCGGCCAGCATGGTGACGACCGCCTCGCCCCTACAGGCATCGGCGACGTTGTCCGCGCGCCTCGCGCCTTCGCGTGCAAGCGCGTCAACCCTGGATGCGGTCCGGTTGTAGACCGTCACGTCATGCCCCGCCTTGATGAGGCTGAGCGCCATGCCTCGACCCATGTGGCCGAGGCCGATAACTCCGATACGCATCGATCATTCCCGCGCGGCTGGTGTGATCAGTGGTAACTCGCGCGGCGGTAGGACTTTCCCCGACACGAAGATGAAATGTGCGACAGGGTTGACGCCAAGACTGCTGGGCGTGACGAGGAGGCATGAGCGTGGTTGCGACCCTCGAAGCGCACTCGCTGGATCCGCAGCTGGAGCTTGCGGAGCTCACCGAACAGGCGCGCGGGGACGGCGCGATCGTCACGTTCGTTGGCCTTGCACGGCCCGAATCGAAGCAGGGCGACGGCGTCGACGCGATCGTACTCGAGCATCATCCGACGCTGACGCGGCAATCGCTGGAAAACATCGCGGTAGCATGCGCCGAGCGGTTCGATGTCAGCCATGTGCGCGTCGTTCACCGCTGCGGCACCATTCCAGCCGGCGAACCGATCGTTTTCGCGGGCGCGGCATCGATCCACCGGCGAGCAGCGTTCGACGCGGCCGATTACCTGATGGATCGGCTGAAGACGGAAGCAGTGTTCTGGAAGCGGGAAGTCGGCGAGACGGGCTCGTCGTGGATCGAACCGACCGAGGCGGATTACGCCGATCGCGATCGCTGGGGCTGAAGATTGCGATATCGCACAGCGACATGCCGGTCGGCATGTCGGTGCTGGAGCGGGCGAAGGGATTCGAACCCTCGACCCCAACCTTGGCAAGGTTGTGCTCTACCCCTGAGCTACGCCCGCTCTGAGCTGACGCCGGCATCCGAAGGACCATCCGGCTGAGGTGAGGCGCGCGCCTAGCATGGCATTGTGCGCTCCTGCAAGAGAGCTTCGTGCGAGCTTGTGACTAGCGCTGTAGCCGCCCATATGGGCGCCCGAACGAGAAGATAAAGGGAGCTGGCGCAAGAGTGGCGACGCTGGGATTGAGCGAGGCCGAACGCGAATCGATCGAACGGTTCGAACGGGACGTGATCCAGCCGTCCATGACGGCGCTCGTCATTCTCGACTTCTGGGCCGAGTGGTGCGGCCCGTGCAAGCAGCTCTCGCCGATCCTCGACAAGGTTGCCAAGGATTATGCGTCGAAGGGCGTCAAGCTCGCCAAGATCGACATCGAGCAGGAAAAGCTGCTCGCCTCGCAATTCCGCATCCAGTCCATCCCGACCGTCTATGCGATCTTCCGGGGACAGCCCGTCGCGGACCTGACCAACT
>DASVXN010000241.1:0-5841 GCA_036392635.1 Sphingomicrobium sp.
CGCACGTTCGAGCTCTTGCGGTTGATGCAATAAGCGCAGTCGAAGATGCAGCTGTTGGTCAGCAGGATCTTCAGCAGCGAGATGCAGCGACCATCCGGAGCATAAGCGTGGCAGATGCCCATGCCCTCGCTCGACCCCACGCCCTTGCCGCCTCGGCTATCGCGCTTGGACGTGCCCGAAGAGGCGCAGGAAGCATCGTACTTCGCCGCGTCCGCGAGAATCGCGAGCTTCGCCTGAGTGTCGAGCTGAGCCACGCGTTCGATATATGTTCCAGCACTTACCGTGTCTATACAGGCGTTTAGCCGTAGTCTTGCTGGGGCCTCGCAACGGCCCTACGGCTGCTCCATGACAAAGCTGCCGCTGAAGCTCGCCGCCTCGCTCCTTCCCCTACTCGCGATGGCAGCCGCGCCGCCGGCGAGCGGCCCCGTCACGCCGATGACGCCCGACGTCGTCGCCAGCTACGAGCAGGTCATGCCGTGGGCGGACTTCGTCCGCCGCGAGGTGATGATCCCGATGCGCGACGGGACCAAGCTCTACACGGTCGTCGTCATGAAGAAGGGCACGAGGAACGCGCCGATCCTGCTCACCCGCTCGCCCTACGACGCGCACGGCGACGCCTTCCGCAACGCCAGCCAGCGGATCGGTGACATCGTGCCGGCGATGTACAAGGAGTTCGTCGACGACGGCTACATCATTGCATTCCAGGACATCCGCGGCCTCCATCGCTCCGAAGGCACGTTCATCCTGACCCGCCCGATCGTCGGGCCGCTCAACAAGACCGGCATCGACGAGAGCACCGACGCCTACGACACGATCGACTGGTTGGTGAAGAACACGCCGGAGAGCAACGGGCGGGTCGGCACCATCGGTTCGTCCTACCTCGGGTTCACGACGCTGATGAGCCTCATCAACCCGCATCCGGCGCTGAAGGCCGCGGTGCCGGAAAGCCCGATGGTCGACACCTGGATCGGCGACGATGACTTCCACAACGGCGCGTTCCGCGTGCCCTCCTTCGACTATTTCCTGGAGATGAGCACCGGCAAGGCGGATGCCGGCGCGAAGATCGCGCGCGGTCAGGGCGACGACTACACGACCTACTTGGAGGCTGGCTCTGCGGGCGACTTCGCGCGCAAGTGGCGCGTCGATGGGGTGCCGTTCGTCCGCAAGGTGATGGAGAACCCAGCCTACACCGACTTCTGGCAGCTGCAGGCGGTCGACAAGTGGCTCGCCGGCCGCCCCCTTACCGTCCCCACCATGCTGGAGGTCGGGCAGTGGGACCAGGAGGACAGCTACGGCGCTCCTGCCGTCTACCGGGCGCTCAAGGACAAATATGAGGGCAGCGGCATGCTGCACCTGGTCATCGGCCCGTGGCGCCACTCCGGCGCCAATCACTATGGCTATGAGCTCGGCGACCTGACCTTCACCGGTGACACGGCGCGCGAATGGCGGACGCAGTGGATGAAGCCATTCCTGGACCATCATCTTCGGGGCGCGCCCGACCCGAAAACTCCCGCGGCGCTGACCTACGCGACCGGTATCAACAAGTGGGAGGAGAGCCCGCGCTGGCCGATGGGCACGCCGACGCCGCTCTATCTTGCCGCTAATCGTACCGCCGGCTTCGAGCGGCCGACGGCATCCGGGCGCGACAGCTATGTGTCCGACCCGGCGAACCCCGTCCCCTTCCTGCCCCGCCCCATCAACATGGGCGACAGCGAGCAGTGGCATAGCTGGCTGGTGCGCGACCAGCGCTTCGTCGACGGCCGCCCGGACGTGATCAGCTACACGACCGAGCCGCTGACCAAGGCGGTGCACATCATGGGCCCGCCGCAGGTCGACCTCTTCGCCGCGACCAGCGGCACCGACAGCGACTGGGTGGTCAAGCTGATCGACGTCTATCCGAACGACATCCCGGAGGGCGCGTCTCAGGGCGCGAAGCCGAGCATGGCGGGATACGAGCTGCCGATCGGCATCGACATCTTCCGGGGCCGCTACGTGCACGACCGCGCACGACCGGCGGCGCTGAAGGCGGGCAAGGTCGAGAACTATCGCTTCGGGCTTCCGAACGTCGACCACGTGTTCCTGCCCGGTCACCGGATCATGGTGCAGGTCCAGTCGAGCCTGTTTCCGCTCTACGACCGCAATCCGCAGAGCTTCGTGCCCAACATCTTCAATGCCAAACGAAGCGACTATCGGGCCGCGACCCAGAGCATCTACCACGGCGGCGCGACTGCCAGCGCGGTGCTGCTGCCGGTAGTCCCTTAGGCTGCGACCTTCTCGGCCACCTTGTTCTTGATGTGCTCGGTCGGAGGCTTGTGGATCGATCGGTATCGCGCTTCCACAAGCGAGTAGAAGCCGAACAGCATGAGCCCCGCGGCGACCGGCACTTGCAGCGGTCCGCTCAACGTATCGAGTGCCTTGTCCAGGCCTCCCGCCTCTGCAGCGCGGTGGTCGAGCGCCGCCCTGGCGAGCAGCCAGCCGACCGTCATGAAGACCACGCCGCGCGCGGCGTAGCCGATGCGGCCAAGCCATTTCGCAATGCTCTTCTGCGCCGCCGGGTCAAGGTGCCGAAGGAAGGAGCAGCTGCCCGCCTTCCACAGTTGAACCAGCCCAGCGCCGACAAGCACGGCGGCCGAGATGCCGAGCGCGATCTCGCCGGCAGGAAGGTGCAGCGCCGTCGAGGCATTCTCCCGTACGCCGCCCGAACCAGAGCTGCCGTCCAGCATGATCTTCAGCGCCTTGTAGGCGAGGAACAGGTAGATCGCGCCGCTGAAGCCCGCAGCAACCCTGCGACGCCACGCCTTCGCGTGATGACGGCCGCTGTCCATCCCAAAGGCCGCATCGCTGACGCGCCACAGGCCGTAGCCGGTCATCCCGACCACCAGGAAGATCATCAGCCCGCGTCCGAAGCCCCGGGACAGATATTCCATGGCTCCGGTCAGGTCCTCCGTCCGGCCGGTTCCGATCACCAGCACGGCGATCACGATATAGAGCAAGCCACGGGTGACGAAGCCGAAGCGCGCCGCCCACTGGAACTTGGATTCGTCTTTGATGTCGTCTGCCACGTCAGGACAACGCGGCAACCTGCTCCTTCGGTCCCGTGTCGAAGCGGCTTCGGATCGCAAGTTTGAAAATAGTGAAGGCGACCAGCCCGACGGCGGCGCTGGCGGCATGGATCAGCCAGAAGGTGGTCGTCGGCAGCGTCGAGTAGAGGCCGCCGACCCAACCAACCAGCGCATTCGCCGCGAAGAATGCCAGATAGTAGAGGCCGATGACCGTCGCGGTGATCTGCTTCGGCGCGATCTTCGAGAACAATGCCAAGGCCACTGGCAGGATGTGCGCGAAGCCGATGCTGTTCAGCAACTCGAAGCACATTGGCCACAAGAGGCTGATCTTGCCATCTGTCGGCGCCGTCAACGCGGCCATGAACAGGCACAGCGCACCGGCGATCGTAAAGCCGCTGCCGATGATCATCTTCGTGATCTCGTCGGGCTCGCGCCGCCGGGTGCCCCACCACTTCCAGAATGCGGCGACGGCAACGAGCATCGTGAAGCTGACCGCGGCGTCGACGGTGATCAGCCAACTGCTCGTGTTGTTGAGAAGCCTGAGGTCGAACTTCTGGTCGCCCCAGACGAGATAGGCGTTGAAGATCTGCTGGTTGGTCAGCATCGATACCGCGAGCACCGGGATGAGGATGACGAGGTAGCCGACGCAGATCCAGTCGCCGCTGCGCATCTTGTCCTGCGGCGCGCGCTCGGAACGGGCTGCGCGCCCAGTCTCCTCGGGAAGCCAGCGACGGCCCGACAAGTAGATGACGAGCCCGAGCACCATCACCACGCCAGCGCAGCCGAAACCATAGTGCCAGCCTACCTTCTGCCCCAGCGTGCCGGAGACCAGCGGGGCAACGATCACGCTGACGTTGATGAAGATTTAGAAGATCTGGAACGCCATCGCGCGGCGAAGGTCGTTGGGGCCGTACAGGTCGCCCACCTGTGTCGCGATGTTGCCCTTGAAGGCGCCGACGCCGAGGAGCAGCGCGAGCAAAGCGAACACGAACGCCGGTTCGAACGCCATGAGGAAGTGGCCGATCGCCATCAGCACGCCGCCAACGATCAGCGTTCGCGTCCGCCCCAACAGTCCATCCGCGAGCATGCCGCCGAAGATGGGCGTGAAGTAAACCAGTGCGGTGTAGGTGCCGAAGATGGCAGACGCGAGCGGCTGGCCGGTCAGGCCATGATAGACATGGGTCTGGAGCCAGCTCAGGCCGACGACCTTCTCCATGCGCCCCGGTACGAGCAGGTAATTGACCATGTAGAGCACCAGTAGCGTCTGCATGGAGTAGTAGGAGAAGCGCTCGCATGCCTCGGTGAAGCCGAGATAGCCGAGACCTTTCGGATGGCCGATGAAGGCGCGATCGTTACGAGCTACCTGCTCGAAGTCGGGCGTTGCGTCGGCGACGCTCATGGCTGCTCTCTCCCCATCGCAGCTGTTGTGCTGAGCGCTTTAGCGCAGCGGCGGCGTATCCGCTTGCTGTTGCTCGCGCGCTTCCTGCCGGGCCTGATTGATTTCGCGCGTCAGGCAGCCGGTGTGCCCGCCCGGGCCAACGGCCGAGCATTGCATCGTGCCGGTGTTGCCGACGGTCATCAGCTGCTGCGACTTCTTGGCCCATGACTGGCGCTGCTGGCGAGTGCCCTGCGGGTTCTGGGCCGGTGGCAGGCGATAACGCTCGCTCTCGCCCTTGCGGATACAGATGTACTCACGAGGACAGGGATCATTGCCGTAGACGACGATCGAGCTCTGTCCCGCCTGCGCCAGCGCAGGTGTCGGGAGCGCCGCGAAGCCGCTGGCCATGACCGCGGTCGCAGCGAGGATCGTTGCAAGCCGTTTCATCCTGATGCGCATCCTTTCAAACACATATTCTCAGCGGCTGTGAGCGCCATTCGTTCCTCAGATCCGCTTCGATAGCTCGATGGCGACCCTGCAGCCGGCACGGATGGCCGCGGTCAGTATAGGGTATCCTACGGCGCTCGCGGCGCCTGCCTCGCGGGCGGTGTCGCGGTGCTCGAGCTCGTCGGCCTGGAATTCCGTGATGTCGGCGGCAAGCTCGGGATCGTCACCGCCAAGCTGCCGCAGCTGCTCGGCATAATGCTTGTCGATCTCGGTCTCGACGGCGTCGGTGCAGGCCAGTGCTGCCTTCTCCGACATCAGCGCTGTGGCGGCGCCCAGCGCGAAGCCGGCGACATTCCATAGCGGCTGCAGAGCTGTCGGCCGGACGCGACGTTCGGACATCAAGTGATTGAAACGGCTGAGGTGGCGCTGCTCCTGCGCGGCCATGCGCGCGACGAGTTTCGCCTCAGGGCAGTTGCGGCGGAGCACGGCAAGCTGCCCGGCATAGATGCGGGTCGCGCCATATTCGCCGGCCTGATCGACGCGCAGCATCGAACTGCGGTCCGGTCTGCGGTCTCCGGGACGCCAGCCGCTCATGCGCGCTTGCCCCTGAGCGAAAGAAACAGGATCAGCGCGGCGCCGCCGAGCGACAGGATCGCGTTCCAGCCCGCCATCGAGATGCCCAGAAAGCGGAACTGCACCTGATCGCAGCGGATCAGCGGTGCGTGCGTGATCTTCTTCAGCAGATCCGCGGTGCTCAGTCCCTTCCCGGGAAGCGCCGTGCACTGGGTGAAACCCTCGAAGATCTTCGCTTCTACCCCAGCGTGATAGACGCCGATGGCGCCTGAGGCCGCGATCGCCAGAGCGGCCAGCAGCGTAAGTGCTCGGGCGTTCCTCGACTCTGCCGGCGCGGTGAAGGCGATGAGCGCAAGCACGATCGCCGCGGCATGCGGCCAC
>DASVXN010000242.1:0-2876 GCA_036392635.1 Sphingomicrobium sp.
GAAGGGCGGCTTCTACCCCAAGCAACTCGGGCCGATCAGCAACCGCGACGAGTGGCTTGCCGAGGGAACGGAGAGCTATCGAATCTTCATTCGTTCGCTGCTCTCGGTGACCGACAATCTCGTCAACGACGAGGTCGTCCATCCCGAAGGCGTGGTCATCCACGACGGAGACGATCCGTACTTCGTCGTCGCGGCCGACAAGGGCACCGCAACCTTCTCCGACATCGCCAACGAGATCGCGCTCTCGCGCAATTTCTGGCTCGGCGACGCCTTCGCGAGTGGCGGCTCCAACGGCTACGACCACAAGGCGATGGGGATCACCGCCAAGGGTGCGTGGATTTCCGTTCAGCGGCACTTCCTCGAGATGGGGATCGACGTCCAGAGCGACCCGATCACAGTCGCAGGCTGCGGCGACATGTCCGGTGACGTGTTCGGCAACGGCATGCTGCTGTCGAAGACGATCCGCCTCGTCGCGGCTTTCGATCACCGCCACATCTTCATCGACCCGAACCCTGATGCCGCGACCAGCTGGGACGAGCGCAAGCGCCTGTTCGAGCTGCCGCGGTCGAGTTGGGACGATTATGATCGCAAGCTGATCAGCAAGGGAGGCGGCGTCTTTCCGCGCACGGAGAAATCGATCCCGCTGAGCGCCGAAGCGCGCGAGGCGCTGGGCATCACCGACAAGGCGCTCGACCCGGCAAGCCTGATCAACGCCATCCTCAAGGCGCCCGTGGACCTGCTCTGGTTCGGCGGCATCGGCACTTACATCAAGTCGTCGGTGCAGAGTAACGCCGACGTTGGCGACACCTCGAACGACGCTCTGCGAGCAAGCGCGAGCGAGCTTCGTGCGAAGGTGATCGGCGAAGGCGCAAACCTCGGCATCACGCAGGCCGGACGTATCGAGTTCGCCGCGCGCGGCGGACGCATCAACACCGACTTCATCGACAACAGCGCCGGCGTCGACTGCTCCGACAATGAAGTGAACATCAAGATCCCGCTCAACCGCGAGATGCGTGAAGGCCGGCTGGAGCTCGCGAAGCGCAACTCTCTCCTCGCCACGATGACGGACGACGTCGCTGAACTCGTGCTCGAGGACAATCGCCTCCAGTCACTGGCGCTTTCCATCGCCGAGGCCGGCGGCGCCTTGGCGCTCCCCAGCCATGTGCGCACGATCGAGATGCTTGAGGCATCGCGCCGCCTCGACCGGAAGGTCGAAGGTCTCGGCACGAGCGAGGAGCTCATGCGCCGCGCGCAGGAGAATCGCGGCCTGACCCGGCCTGAGCTTGCGGTCGTGCTCTCCATTTCGAAGCTCGTGCTCCAGGATGCCGCGGAGGAGCTGGAGCTTGCCTCGGATCCCGTCGTCGAGCCGCAGCTGTTCGAGGCCTTCCCCAAGGCCATGCGCAAGTCGCAGGCAGAGGCGATCCGAGCCCACCGCCTGCGCAACGAGATCATCGCGACGAAGGTCTCCAACCGTCTCGTGAACCGCCTCGGACCCGGCGTGGCATTCGACCTCATCGAGGAAGAAGGGGCGTCGCTCCAGCAGGTGGTGTCCGCCTTCCTCGTGGCGGAACGGCTGCTCGACCTCGACAAGGTCTGGCTCGAAATCGAACAGGACGCCTTGCCTGAAACCGTTCGCATCGAGCTATTCTCGATCGCAGCCGCGAGTGTCCGATCGCACATCTCGGACGTGATCCGCGCAGCCGAGGGCGAGACGAGCGTGGTGAAGCTTTGCGAGTTGCTGGAGCCCGGCGTGCGCAAGATCTCGGCAGCCGCGACCAAGCTGATCCGCTCCGAGGTCAAGAACGAAGCGGCAGCTCGGCGCGACCGCCTGCTCGCGCTCGGCGCAAGCGACAGCATCGTTCGCGGTCTTGTCCGCCTGTTCGAGCTGGACGGCGTGTTCGGCGTCGCTGCCCTGTCGGCGCGGCACAAGCTCGACGAGCTGGAGGCGACGCGCGCCTACACCCGTCTTGGCGAGGCGCTCGGCCTCGACTGGGCGCAGCAACAGGTCGCGCGCTTCGTTCCGGCAGATCAGTGGGAGCGGCTGCTCACCGCCGGCCTCGCGCGCGATTTCGAGCAGCTTCGCATCGACTTCCTGTCACGCTGCCGAGGCACGGATGTGGACTCGGGCGTCGAGGAATGGGTCGGCGCACACGATGCCCGCATTGCGCAGTTCCGCGAGCTGGTGGCGAGGGCGCGTACCGAGAGCCATGTGAGCGCGCCGATGCTGGCGCAGATCGCCGGCCAGGCACGCATCCTCCTCGCACACTGATGCGGATCGCGATGCTCGTGCCGGCGCCGGACTATCCGGAGCCATGGGACTGGTCGTTCGATCCTGAGGCCGATGCGCTGCGGGCGGCGGGTGCCGAGGTCGAGCCGATCTCGTGGGTCGAAGCGGGGAACCTGTCCTCGTACGATCTGGTGCTGCCGCTGATCGCCTGGGGCTACCATCTGAGATATGGGCAATGGCTAGAGTTTCTCGACCGGGCCGAGGCAGAGCGATGGCGGATGATCAATCCGCCGGCCCTGCTCAGGTGGAACAGCGACAAGGCCTATCTTGCGGAGCTTGCCGAGCTGGGCGTTCCGACAGTGCCCACCCTTGCGGTGGAGTCCTGCTGTGATGCCGACATCGAGGAGGCACGCCGCCGGTTTGGCAGCGAGTCCCTCGTGATCAAGCCGCCGGTGTCGGCAGGGGCCAGCGGGACGCATCTGCTCCGTGCGAAGGATGACCTTCCGGATGAAAGCAAGCGGCAGCCGATGATCATCCAGCCGCTGATCGAGGAGATCGGCAAGACGGGCGAGTTCTCGTTGCTGCTGTTCGACAGCGAGCTTAGCCATGCCGTGCTCAAGCGCCCGCGACCAGGCGACTTCCGCGTGCA
>DASVXN010000243.1:0-7282 GCA_036392635.1 Sphingomicrobium sp.
CCGGCTATTGATGCCGAGGCCGGTGACCTGCAGGTTCCAGCCGGCGAGCTTCAGGTTCAGCTTCCACGGATGAAGCGCGGCAGGCTCAATCACATCCTCCTGGTCGAGGCCGGTCTCCCGCACATTCAGTTGCGGCACGGCGCTGGCGGCGCTGGCCCGGCCGAGCTGGAAGCGGCCCTTGTTCAGCCGCAGGTCGCCGGAGATGGTGCCCCCGTTCGCGTCGGACTTGATCGACAGCGGTCCGGTGACCTGCGCGGCGACATCGTCGCGGTTGAGGAGCTGGGCGTTCTTCGCGTTGAACGCGAGGTTGAGCAGCGTCTTGCCGCCGGAGAACGTGACGGCGCCGGAGCCTGAGACGGTGCCGCCGCCGCTCGTCTGGCCCGCTATCTGGCTGAAGATCAGCTGCGGTCCGGAGAAGCGCGCCTGAGTGGCGACATGGTCGAGCACCATGCCGGTGACCGAACTCTCCAGTCTGCCGTCCTGCGTCCGCAAGGACCCGCGGATCACGGGCGCCACGAAGCGGCCGCTGATGTCGGCGCCGACCGCGAGCGGCCCGGACATGTCGATGATCTCGCTGCCGGTGAGCCGCCACAAGGTGTCGGCAGGACCGGAGTAGCGAAGCTGCGCGAACAGGGGCGCATTCATGAGGGCGGTAGCAAGCGACCCGCCGTCGAGCGGTGCGAACCGGGCTTGAGCACGGCCCACGATTGCACCGCCGCTTGCGGCGACGGCACGGATGCCGGCCTGATTGCCGTTCACTACCGCCGCGACTGCGATGTCGACCGGCTTGGACGCGAGCACCAGCCCGGCGCGGCTGAGGCCACGGACCTTGATGTCCAGGCTGCCGGATCGGTTGCTCTTCCACGCATAGTCGACGCGGCCCGTCGCCGAGCCGGACAGGTTGAGGTTCGGCCAGAGGATGTCGAGGACCTGCAGCGGCATGCCGCCGAGTTGTGCGTGCACCTCGGGCGCCGAACCGCTTAGGCCAGAGATCGTCGCATTGCCGCCCGCGAAGCTGATGCTCGTCGGCGCGACCGCCCAGCCGTCGCCGGAGCGGGTCAGCACTGCAGCCTGGTTGAGCACCAGCGGCTGGTTCTCGATCCGTCCGCTGCCGGTCAGCTTGATCCTGTCCGGTGAGATGTCGGCGAGCGTCGAGAAGGCGAAGGCGGCGCCACGCTGGCCGGCAAAGGCCGCACGCACCTGCCCCGTACCGTTGATCAGCCGCGCATTGGCGGTGAGCCGCGCAAGGGTAACCCCGCCGACCGCGATGCCGCGCGCATCGGCGCTCCCGTCGATCGTGGTCCTGTCGTCATTGAGGATGATTGTTCCATCGGCGCGCCCAACCCTGACCGAGAAGGCGCCAGGAAAGCTGGCGTTGCTCGCAGTCAGATGCGCATCGATGCGCTGCGCCTGCCCCGCCGGTGAGAAATCGAGCGTGCCGCCGAGCGTGCCATTGGCGAGCATCAGTCGCCCAAGGAAGCCTCCGGGGACGGACTTCAGTTCGCCGGACGCATGCGCGCCGCCGGCATCCAGCGCGGCAATGGCGATGATGGTCGGCGCATTGCGTGGCAGGAGGATCTGGCCGCTGCTCGTGAACGGGCCGATGCGAGACCCGCCGGCGGCGCGATAATTGTAACCCGCCGCAGTCGGATCGAGCGACAAGCGCATGTCGGTGATCCCGAGCGCCTCGTTCGGCCTCGCGAGCAAGAGGTCGACCTTGGGCCGCTCGATGCGTCCGTTCAGCACGAGCCTGACAGGCCCATACTTGGCCTGTCGGCCTGCGGCGGTGATGTGGAAGGTGCCGTCCTTCAGCCGCTCCCCTGCGCCCGACAGGCGTAGCTTGGGGGAATAAAGCTGCAGGTTGGTGAAGTGCAGCACGCCATCGTTGCCGCGCTCGAGGTTCGTCGTGAGCCACGGCAAGCCGCCCGTCAGGCCCTGGAAGAAGCTGTTGTCGAGGCGTCGGACCCAGGCCTTGGCAGTGCCGACGACACGGCTGCCCTTGTTGTTCGGACCGGGCACCACGTGGAGGTCGGTCACGACGTCGACGATGCCGAGGCCCGGGATGAGGAAGCGCTGCATCGCGCCCGAGAGCTGAACGTCGAAGCGGCCGGTCACGAGGTCGATGAGCAGTGAGAGCTTGCCGTTCCACTTGGCGCTGGTGAGCCGGAGATCCCGACCCGACACGAGCTTCGGCGTGACGCTCAGCCAGCCTTCGATGCTCGGATTGGCGAGCATCGCACCGGCGACATCCCCAATGCCGGTGATCGCCTTCGCCGACAGGCGGATGGGCACACGCATGGGCCAGGGGCTCAACCGGCCGGCACCTTCGGCATGCAATCCCGTGAAGCCCTGCTGGTCGAACTGCACGTAATTGGAAGTGAGCCGGTACGAGTAAGCCGCGGTGGCAAACGGGCCGTCCAGCGTCCACACCATGCGGACGCCCTTGCCGGTCATGTTGCTGAACAATGCCGGCGGTTTGAGCAGATCGACGCCCAGCCGCAGCCCGCGGTAGCGGTTGTTCGCAAGATCGACGGCGCCCCTGGCGACTGCGCGGAGCTCCGCCGTCGACGCGCTCAGCTGGCCGTCGAGTAGGCGATCCTTGAAGGTGGCGTCCCCGCGCACCGTTACGAACGGCTGGGTGAGGCGCTGGATCTTGCCCGTCAGGAACTGGGCCGGCGCCAAGCGGCCTTGCAGGCGGTACCGCCCACTGTCGACGCCGAGCGCGAGCCGCGCTGCGGGCCGGTTCGACAGGTTCAGCGCCGCGGTGCCGCGCCAGCGTGTCCAGCTGCCGTTGCCGCCAATCGCGAGATTGATCGCCCGCCTTGTACCGACGAGTGCGGGCAGCAGCCCGTCCGCGGGCGCGACGATCCGGGCAGCGACGTCGAATGTGTTGCGGTCGGGCTCCGCGTCCAGGTGGAAGGCGATCCGGTCGCCGCCGTCGTCCACCAGCGCCTGCAGCTCGACGAGAGCGCGACCTGAGTGCACGTCAGCCTTGCCGCGGACTCGACCGCTGCGGGGCTTGCCCCCGACTTGCGCTCCGATGTTCAGCCGGTCGATTCGGAGATCGCCGATGTGGATGTCGAAATTGGGAAGGATCGGACGCCTGGTCGCGCTCGGCTTCAACTTGGGGATTCGGATCAGGTCCACGCGCTCGGCGGTCAGGCTGTCGATCAGCAGCTTGTTCTCGAGCCAGGCGCCCGGCGTCCAGTCGAGCTTGATATTCGGCGACGCTAGGAAGACGCCGCGGCTGTCGGCGACCGTCACGTTGCGAAGCTGCGACTTGCCAAAGATGGAGCCGTCGATCCGCCCGATGTGGATCCGGAGCCCCGATTGCGTTTCCAGCCGGCTCAGCTGGTCCACGATGAAACGGTGACCCGGCGCGCTGTCGAGGAGAACGATCAGACCGGCGAGCAAGAACAGGAAGGCGACGAAAAGCGCGAACAGCTCGTTGAGCAGCCGTGGCGCCCAATCGCGCGAGCGCTTCGCCTCGAGGGTCTCGGCGCGGGCGTCGAGCGCGACCTCCTCCATCAGAACGCCTGTCCGAGCGACACGCTCACCGCAAAGGGACCATCCCCCTTCTGCCGGTTCAATGGCACACCGAAGTCCACCCGGATCGGCCCGAAGCTGGAATAGTAGCGAAGCCCGACGCCTGCCGCGTACCGCCAGTTGCCAGAGTTCGGCAGGGTCTTGCTCGTCAGCGAGCCACCGTCGAAGAACGGCACCACACCCAGGTTCCCGCCGAACTGCTTCAGCCTGATCCGCGCCTCAAGTCCAAACTCGGCGAGCCCGCGCCCGCCGATCGGGTCGCCGTCCTCGTCCTTCGGACCGAGCTGCTGATAGCCGTACCCACGCACAGAACCGCCGCCGCCTGAATAGAAGCGCCGAGACGGCGCCAGGTCGAAGACGCCCACTCCGGAGATGGTCCCGAGCCGTACTCTTCCCGCAAGGACCACATGGTCGGACACGGGCCTGTAGGCACTCGCATCGAATTGGCTGCGAACATAGGTGTGGTGCCCGCCGTGGAAGGAAATCTCCGGGCTGACGCGGCCGTTCAGCCGGAAACCTCCGGCTGGATCGAGCAGGCTGTCACTGCCGTCGTAGCCGAGCTGAAGCGGCGCGGCGGCGATGAGGAAGGTCTTGGTGTCCTTCACGCCAGCGCTGCTGAACACGCCGCGCTCGTCGGTCGCGAGCCACTCGCCGCCGTAGGACCAGGTCCAGGTCTTTTGCCAGATGAAATTGCTGAGCCGCTCGATGTTGGCGGCAAGGTCCACCGTCTTCGCCTTGTAGGCGGCGAAGTCCTGATGCGAGACGGTCAGCTGCGTATTGAGGGTCTGGTCCCGCTGGAGGAAGTTCGAGAAACGCAGCTGGGCGCCGAGCAGCTGCTCTGACGTACCGGCGATGCCGCGAAGCGTCAGCGCCCCCTCGGGGTTGATGAAGTTGCGGTCCGTCCAGTCGACCTCGGCGCTGGCCCCCTGCCCCGTTCCATAGCCAAGCTGGCCGGCGATCGTATGCGACGGCGCGGGCTCGAGCCGCACGTCGATGTCGACAACTTGTCCCGACTGGACCGGCACGACCTGGATGTCGGCCCCGGCAACGAGCGTGGTCTGGATCAACGCGCGCCGAAGATCGTCGAGCTTGGACCGTTGAAACGGGTCGCCGCGCTTGAAGCGAGCGATGATTCCGACGTGATGCGCGCTGAATGGCGGCCGGCCGCTGACGCGGATCGTTCCGAAGCGAGCGACCGGACCTGGATCCACCGGCAGGACCAGGCTCGCGAGATGCGTCTGGTGGTTGACCTCGACGTCCTGCTCGCCGACCTTCGCGCTTGCAAAGCCTTCCTCGCCGAGCGCCTGCGTGAGCGCGACCCCGCCGGCGATCACATCGGAGGCGATTACCGGATCGCCTGCCTTGACGCCAAACACCTCCCGCAGCCGGGTGGCTTCAGCCCCCGCTTTCTCGAGACCGGGCAAGTCGACCGACGCGAAGCGATATTGCTGGCCCGGATCTGCGGTCAGCACGACCTGCAGAGCCTCGCCCGCTTTGTCGGTCCGAGCCTCGACGGCGGCATCATAATAGCCCTGGCTGCGCAGCAACTCGGTCAGGAGCTCGGCATCGGCCTCCGCCCGCCGGCCAATCTGTGCGGCATTGGCCGGATGCTTGCGCTCCGCTTCGAGCGCCGATTGCTTCCGGAAGGCGGTCAGCAGGTCTTCGAAAGCGCCGAGGGGCGGCAAGCCTTCGACCGCCACCGTGTAGCGAATATTGCCCACGCCCGTTGCGACAGTGCGTGTGCTCTGGCGCTTCGACGGCGCTGGTGCAGCGGGCGGAACCTGAGTGGTGTCCGTGGGATTGAGCGTTGGCCAGGCCACGCCCAGGTCCGGCAATGGCGCGAGCGGCGCGTTTGGATCGAGGTCCGCAGGTTCCGGAGCACTCGGCGGCTGCGCTGGCGGGGGCACCTCCTGAGCCTGGGCCAGAGCTGCGCCCGAAATGGACGCGAGTCCGGCTGCCGCGCACAGCAGCCGCGCGGCTCCCAAGCCTGAACCCCGCCCTCTCATCAAGCCGGAAGACTTAGCCAGCGCTCCTGAATGGCGCCAGTACGTTCCGCGGCTTGTTGAAGCGCTTAGTGGACGGTGCCGTGAACTTCGTCGCTGCTGAGCGTGGCGATCACCCGCTCGATCTGCCGCCAGTGGCAGAAGCCGACCACGTTCCCTGCATCACGGCTCCGCTCGGCGCGCATCGCAGCCTCGAAACCCGCATCGTCGCCATAGCGGCTCATGAGTTCGGAAGCGTCGGCGAGCGCGACACGGCCATGGATGAACAGGCTCTGCATGCCCGTGCCTTAAACCGGCGACGGTTGCGCGACTGCGGACGATCATCGTCAACGGCTCGTTGACCATGTTCCCCTTGGCCTCAGCGCCCGCGCTTGGCATGGGCGCGCAATGCCAAGCTCTTCCCGCGCCGGCGGCTGCTTCCTTACGTTCTTCATCCTCGCTGGGTTCGTGTTCGGACTCTCGATCCAGAACCCCATGAAGGGCACGCTCATCGGTCTCGCAGTCGGTGTCGTCCTTGCACTCGGCGTCTGGCTTATCGATCGACGGCGGCGTCCCTAGACGATCCGCCGTCCCGACCAGATGACCCGTCCGATGGGCTTGATGTCGTTCGGGCCGCAATCGGGCCAGTCGGGATAGGCAGGATTGTCGGACTGGACGGTGATCCGCCGTCCGACGGGATTGAGCGCAATCCGCTTCACGACGAGAGCCTCGTCGATCCGCAGGACATAGATGCCATCCCGCAGCCGGTCGCTCGCGTCGCCGAGATCGACGAGGATATCGTCCCCCGCATTCAGGGTCGGCGCCATCGAGTCACCCTCGACGCGGACGATCGACAGGTTTGCCGGCGCACTCGGCGTCAGTGCTTTGAGCCAGCGTTCGTCGAACGCGAAGTAAGGCTTGCCCAATTCCTCGGTTACGATGGCGCCGGGCCCGGCCGAGACCATCACCGGGTGACGCTTCACGCTCACAAGTCCCGGCAGAGGTGCCGTCTCGTCCGGAGGACCGCCAAGGAGCGCCTCGGCGATCCCGAAGTAACGCGCGAGCTTGCGCCGCTCGTCTTCCTTGAGCCGGCGCGGCACACCGCGACGGACGAATTGCTGGATGTACGCCGGGTTGCGCCCGAGCATGCGCGACAGGCCGGCGAAGTCTTCACCGCGCTCCGCGCATAATCGCTCCAGCACCTGGCGGGGATCGTTCATCATTAATGCCCTCTTAGTAACGATAGGAATGTGCCTAGAGAAGTAGGAATTGCGTTGGGAATACCTGAGCAGCCGAGTCGATCCGACTATAAGGATAAAGTGACGTGAATTTGCTCAGAGAGGTCGAGAAATACCTGCGCCGGAATGACACGGCTCCGACCCGTTTCGGCCGCGATGTCGTTGGCGACCCACGCTTTGTTTTCGACCTGCGGAACGGTCGGGACCCCCGCCCGGCGACCGTCGCGCGGGTTCTCGAATATCTCGAAGGAGACGCCTGATGAACCGGCTGCCCATGTCCCCGTCCGCGGCAGCCCTGCTACGGAGCCTGGTTGCCCGCGCTGAAACGACGCGCGATAGGATTTTGCTCAGCGAAGCTCGTTCAACGGACTGGCGCTCGCTGACGTTCACCGGCGAGCGGCATGTGCTGCAGTTGCGCGTGCCCGGCCCGGGCTCGCGCGCCATCGTCGATCGCATGTGCGCCGGCCTGGAGGAGGCGGAACTCAGCGTGGCCGGATCAATCGTGGCTGACGTCGG
>DASVXN010000244.1:0-2143 GCA_036392635.1 Sphingomicrobium sp.
ATCCGTCTTGGCATCGAGTCTCGCGCCCAGGCGCTGTCGCGTGCAAACCCCGAGCGGGCGGCCGACATTCAATCTGCGCTCGAGCGCCTTACCTCTCGCGAGCAGATGGGAGAGCTGTTCAAGGTCATGGCTATACATTCACCCGAGTGGCCTACGCCGGCGGGGTTCCTATGAACCATCGCGACGCCACGCCTGCCGATCTCGCGGCTGTTGACCGCGTGTTCCGGCAGAGCTTCTGCGACACCTTCGCTCATCTCTATCGCCCGGAAGACCTTGCCTCCTTCCTCGCTAAGTTCACGCCGGAGGCCTGGGCGGAAGAGTTCAACGACGCCCGCTACCGCTTCCGCGTGGCAGAGGAAGACGGCGAGGTGGTCGGCTATGTGAAGCTTGGCCCATCCGCCCTGCCGATCGAAACCGAGCAGGCGGCAACCGAGCTGCGCCAGCTCTACGTCCTCAAGGAGCATCACGGCAGCGGCATCGCCAAGGCGCTGACCGACTGGGCGATCGACGAGGCCCGCCGCACCGGCGCTCGCGAGCTCTACCTCACCGTCTACACCGACAACCACCGCGCAAAGCGCTTCTACGACCGCTATGGCTTCGAGGCGGTCGGCCGCTACGACTTCATGGTCGGCGATCACGCGGACGAAGACATCATCATGCGGAAGGTCCTTTGAGCGTCGAGGTCATCCGCGCGATCAGCCTCGGCCAGCTGCCGCATGGCTTCCTCGGTCGGCGCGGCGGCATCTCCGTCGGCGAGATGGCGGGGCTCAATGTGGGTTACGGCAGCAGCGACGATCCCGAAGCGATCGCGGGCAATCGCCGGCTCGCCGTCGCTGCAGTGCTCCCCGGTTCCGAGCTCGCGACCGTGCACCAGATCCACTCGGCCGAGGCGGTCATCGCCGATCGCGCCTGGCCCCAGGACGAGCGTCCGCGTGCCGACGCAATGGTGACCGACACGCCCAACCTTCTGCTCGGCATCCTGACGGCCGATTGCGCGCCCGTCCTGTTCGCCGATCATCACGCCGTGGTGGTCGGCGCAGCCCACGCCGGCTGGCGCGGGGCGCTCGCTGGGGTGACGGATGCCACCATCGAGGCGATGGAAGAGCTCGGCGCGCGCCGCGAGAACATCCACGCTGCCGTGGGCCCCTGCATCGGCCAGCCATCCTACGAAGTCGACGAAGGCTTTCGTTCGCGGTTTGTCGAAGAGGACTCCCGCAACGCCCGCTTTTTCATGACCGGACCCGCGGGCAAGCCGCACTTCGATCTTGAGGCTTATGTGGTGCATCGCCTGATCGCCGCGGGAATCGGCGAAGTGGAGGCCTTGAACCTCGACACCTACGGCGATCCCGACCGTTTCTTCAGCTTCCGCCGTTCTACCCACCGCGGCGAGGCGGATTACGGGCGGCAGCTGAGCCTCATCGCCATCCCCGGCTGAGGTCACAAGCCGAGCTTATCGACCGTACGACCCCTGCTGATTGGCGCTGCGCTCTCCTTGGGGCTAATGCGGCGCCCGAACGAGGAGACTCCATTTGCCTACCGAAGACGAACTGAGCGGCACGCCCCACCAGCACCGGCGGCCCCGCCCGTCCCCGACGCAGCTCGGCAACCGCAAGCTCAGCCCGCAGACCCTGATGCTCGGCTATGGCTTCGACCCTGAGCTCAGCGAAGGTTCGCTGAAGCCGCCGATCTTTCTCACGTCGACCTTCGTCTTCGAGAACGCGGCAGCCGGAAAGCGCTTCTTCGAAGGCGTCACCGGCAAGCGCCCGGGCGGCGCGGAGGGCCTCGTCTATTCGCGCTTCAACGGCCCCAACCAGGAGATCCTGGAGGATCGCCTCGCCGTCTGGGAAGACGCCGATGATTCACTCGCCTTCTCCAGCGGCATGGCCGCCATCGCGACGCTGCTGCTGGCGTTCGTCCGTCCGGGCGACTGCGTGGTCCACTCCGGTCCGCTATACGCCGCGACCGAGACCCTAATCGCCAAGATCCTCGGCCAGTTCGGCGTGTCGTGGGTCGATTTCCCGTCAGGCGCCACGCGCGAGGAGATCGACGCCGCGATCGCCCGGGGCAAGGAAAAGGGCCGCGTCAGCCTCGTCTATCTCGAGAGCCCCGCAAATCCGACCAACATGCTCGTCGACGTCGAAGC
>DASVXN010000245.1:0-2108 GCA_036392635.1 Sphingomicrobium sp.
CGGCTCGCCATCGCCTGCATCGACACTCAGCACCTGCAGCTTGTCGGCCTGCGGGTGCTTCTCAGCCGTCAGCACCTTCGCGACCCGGAACGGCGCCAGTGCCTCCGCGGGATTGCTGACGTCTTCGACCTCCAGGCCGACCGGGGTGAGCTTGTCGGCGATCTCCTGAGCCGAGGCCGTCGTATCCAGGTGCTGCTTGAGCCACTCGAGCGAGAACTTCATGCGCCCACTCCGCCCGAGAGCGTGGGTACGTCGAGGGCTCGGAACCCGTAATGCTTGAGCCAGCGGATATCGCCGTCGAAGAAGGCGCGGAGGTCGTCCATGCCGTACTTGAGCATCGCGAGCCGATCGATGCCGCAGCCGAAGGCGAAGCCTTGCCACTCATCCGGGTCGAGCCCGGCATTGGCGATCACGCGCGGGTGAACCATCCCGCTACCGAGCACTTCCATCCAGCCTTCCTGGCCGCCGACCACGCGCCGGCCCTTCTCCATGGACCAGCCGACATCGACCTCCGCCGACGGCTCCGTGAAGGGGAAGTAGGACGGCCGCATGCGGAGCACGACGTCATCGCGCTCGAAGAAGGCCTTGAGGAACGTCTCAAGCGTCCACTTCAGGTGACCGAGGGTGATGCCCTTGTCGATCACCAGCCCCTCCACCTGATGGAACATGGGCGTGTGGGTCGCATCGCTGTCGGAGCGGTACACGCGACCCGGCGCGATCGCGTAGATCGGGGCGCCCTTCGCCTCCATGGCACGGATCTGAACCGGCGACGTATGCGTGCGCAGGACCCGCGGCTCTTCGCCGGGCTCACGGGGCTCCAGGTAGAAGGTGTCCTGCATCGCCCGCGCCGGGTGGTTCTCCGGCATGTTGAGCGCGGTGAAATTATACCACTGGGTCTCGATCTCGGGCCCTTCGGCGACGGAGAAGCCGAGGTCGGCGAAGATTTCCGCGAGCTCATCCATCACCTGGCTCACCGGGTGCACCGTCCCGCTGACGCTCTCGGGCGCAGGCAGCGAGAGGTCGATCTTCTCGGTCGCGAGCTTTCGCTCCAGCTCCGCGCTTTCGAGCGCAGCCTTGCGTCCTGCGATCGCGTTGGTGACCGCCTCCCGAAGCGCATGGATCTTCGGCGCCTCCGAAGCGCGCGTGCTCGGGTCCATCGACCCCAGCGACTTGAGCAGTGCCGTGATCGATCCGGACTTGCCAAGCGCGGAGACGCGCACGGCCTCGAGATCGCCAAGGTTGTCGGCGGCAGCGATGCGATCGAGCATGGTTTCGGCGTCAGTCATCGCGGGCGGCTCTAGCAATGCCGCACCGCAAAATGCAAAGCCCTGTGGTAGTTAGGGACGCATGAGCATTTGGCCCGAGCTTAGCGCCGAGCGTGACCACGAGACGCTCGCCATTCTCCACCTCGCCGCTCAGATGCTCGGCAAGATCCGCGTTGCCCATGCGCCCTGGAGCAATCACGGCTGGCACGTCGCGCTGCAGCCGAACGCGCGCGGTCTTTCAACACTGCCGACGGCGGCGAGCGGCGGACGGACATTCACGCTCACGCTCGACCTGTGCCGCCACGCGATCGTCCTCTGGGTCAGCGACGGATCGCGCGAAGAGGTCCCGCTGAATGCCGGGAGCGTGGCGGCGCTGCACGGGCGGCTCGTCAACATGCTCGAGCAGAACGATCTCCCATCGACGTTCAACGGCCGACCCAGCGAAATTCCGGATGCGGAGCCGTTCGAGAGCGACACGCAGTCCCGAGACTATAATCGCGACTCCGGGACGCGCTTTCGGGAGGCGCTCGCCGCCATGCTGCCGGTGTTCGGGACCTTCCGCGCCGGCTTCTCCGGCAAGGCGAGCCCTGTGCATTTCTGGTGGGGCTCGTTCGACCTTGCCGTGAGCCGCTTCTCGGGCCGCAAGGCACCGCCGCATCCCGGTGGCGTACCCGGCCTGCCGGACCGCATCACGCGCGAAGCCTATAGTCATGAAGTGAGCAGCGCGGGCTTCTGGGCCGGCGGCGCGACCGCGGCCGATCCGTTCTTCTACAGCTACATCTATCCTGAGCCCGAGGGATACAGAACTTCGCCCATCGCCCACGGCAAATTCGACGAGGCCTA
>DASVXN010000246.1:0-1904 GCA_036392635.1 Sphingomicrobium sp.
CGCCCGCCCGGTCGAGGACGCCCCGGGACTGCTGGCGATCCAGGAGACGCCCGGCCACGACGATCTCGCCTCCTGGGCCAACACGACGCGCGAGGTCGTCGCCTACTCGATCGGCACCCTCGCCCGCCGCGGCATCGTCGAGCGCAAGCACAAGACGCTCTACATCCGCGACCCCGAGACGCTGCGCAGCCTCGCGGTCGCGAAGAGCGACGCGAAGTAGCCTTTCTCAGCGCAACCAAAACCGTCATGCCCGCGAAAGCGGGCATCCATCAAGGTGGACCCCCGCTTTCGCGCTAGGGAGTGAACAGAACGCGGCGGGCGGGTGCGGCAAGTTGACTCGGCGGTGCCGTGGAGGCTTGCCGATGGGGGCCGAAACGCGATTCCTGTAGCAGCACGCTCGGCAACGGGAGTGCTGGATGGAACGGGTTCTTGGTCGCTTTGGGGATCGTCGCCTCGATAAAGGGGGGCGCTGGTTCTCGAAGCCATGGTGCAATCGGGCACGACGTGCCTGCGGCGGTTGGCGCAAGGCGAGGAAGGGACCGAGATCCGCTTCGGCCGCTTGCTGCGCAACGAGCATGTGACGGTCGAGCGGATCATCGCCGGCTGGGGCGAGCCGACGGTGCGCGCGGTGGCGGGCCGCCACGTGCTGGCGATCCAAGATACGAGTGAATTCAATTTCCGCACCCGGGAAGGCCGCCGGCGCGGCTTGGGCGCGATCGGCAAGGGTGTCGGCCGCGGCATTCTTCTGCATCCGATGCTGGCCGTCGATGCCGCCGCCGGGGACATGCTTGGCTTGGTCTGCGGCAGCGTGTGGACGCGCGCGGAACCGGTCGCCGGCAAGCCGTGCAAGCCGCGGAAAAAACGCCGGCGCGCCGCTGCGGAACGAGAATCGCGCCATTGGGTCGAGACGCCCGCAGCGGCCAAGCCCGTGCTCGCCACCGCCCGCATGGTGACGGTGATCTCCGATCGGGAGGCCGACAGCTACCGCTTCTGGGCCCAGGTGCCGGATGCCCGGACCCATGTCCTCGGCCGGCTCTATCACGACCGCAAGCTCGCCGGCGGCGGCCGGCTCACGAAGGCGGCCGCGCAGTGGCCGGTGGTCGGCACGCGCCGGCTCATCATCCGCGAGCGCGAGGGACGGCCGGAGCGCCCGGCCGAGCTGGCGCTGCGCGTCGGAACCGTGACCATCCTGCGTCCGAGCGAGCCGGGCGCGGATGCACTGCCGGAGCGGGTTACGCTCACGCTCATCGAGCTGAGCGAGCCCGCCCCGCCCGCCGACGCTGAGCCGGTGAGCTGGCGCCTGCTCACGAGCCATGCCGTGGCCGATGCCGCCGCTGCCTGGCAGATCGTCGATTGGTATCGAATGCGCTGGACGATCGAGCAATTCTTCCGCCTGCTCAAGAAGCAGGGGTTGCAGGTCGAAGACAGTCAGCTCGAGACCGCCGACCGCCTCTTGAAGCTCCTCGCCATCGCCGCGCGCGCCGCCGCCATCATCCTGCAGCTCACTCAAGCGCGCGACGGCAATAGCACGTTGGCCGCCGCTCTCGTCTTCTCGCCCGAGGAAATCGCCACCCTCCAGGCGGTCAACCTTCGCTACAGCCGGCCCCGCCGACCACGGCCCAATCCGCATCCGCCGCTCAGCCTGCCTTGGGCCGCCTGGATCATCGCCCGCCTCGGCGGTTGGAACGGACGCCCCACCGCGCGACCTCCAGGCCCCATCACCTTCAAGCACGGCCTCGACACCCTGCAAACCATGGCCGCAGGATGGGCGCTCAGAGATCTGTTCACTCCCTAGCGCTTTCGCGGGGGTGACGGATTGAGGTTATCCGGGGAGAGGAGCGCAACTACGATCGTTCGCTTGCCCGCCCAAGGGCCTAGGACAATAGATGTCCGTTGCGCGGCCA
>DASVXN010000247.1:0-8491 GCA_036392635.1 Sphingomicrobium sp.
TCACCGAACTCCGCCGCGATCCCCGCGTCGACGTTGGCGACGTCTCGACAGCGGGCGGGAAGCTGTCGTTCATGGTTCGCGATCCGCGGCAGGTCGATACGGCCGTCGAGCGTATGCGGACGCTGACCCGGCCGGTCGCACTGACGGGTAATCGCGACTGGGACGTGTCCGTCGTCGACTCGACCCGCGTGGTCCTGACGCCGACGCCGAGCGGCTCGGCTCAGGCAATGAAGGACGCGATGAGCGTTGCCCGTGATGTCGTACGCCGCCGCATCGATCCGTCGGGCACGAAGGAAATCACGGTCATCACGGAGGGCGGCAACCGCATCCTCGTCGAGGTACCAGGTGTTGAGGATCCCGAGGCGCTCAAGCGCCTGATCGGCCAGACGGCGCGGCTCGAATTCAAGCTCGTCGACCTTGGTGCCAACCCTGCCGACGTGCAGCAGGGCCGTGCGCCTCCGGGTAGCCAGGTGCTGCCGATGGCGAATGGCCAGGGCCTGATCGCCGTGAAACGGCGGGTGATGGTCTCGGGCGAGCAGATCTCGAAGGCGAACCAGAGCTTCGACGAGAATGGCGCACCCGACATCGAGATCACCTTCGACTCCGCGGGCGCGCGGCGGTTCGGCCGGGCGACGCAGGAGAATGTCGGCAAGCCGTTCGCTATCATCCTCGACGACAAGGTGCTGTCGGCGCCGAACATTGAGACTGCAATCCTCGGCGGTCAGGCGCGGATTACCGGCAGCTTCACGACGGCCGATGCCCATGACCTCGCGGTCAGCCTTGCAGCTGGCAAGCTTCCGGTAAAGCTGAACGTGATTGAGGAGCGCACCGTCAGCGCCGAACTAGGCGCGGACTCCATTCACAAGGGCGTCATTGCCTCGGTCGTGGCAGTCCTTGGCGTGATCGTCTTCATGCTTCTCACCTACGGCCGCTTCGGTGTCTACGCGACCGTCGCGCTGGTGGTGAACGCCTTTCTCATCCTCGGCATCATGGCAATGTTCAACGCCACGCTGACGCTGCCGGGCATCGCGGGCTTCATCCTGACGATCGGCGCCGCCGTGGATGCGAACGTGCTCATCAACGAGCGCATCCGCGAAGAAATTCGGCGCGGGCGAAGGCTCATCGACGCAGTAGAGACCGGCTACCACGAAGCGTTCCGCGCCATCTTCGACGCCAACGTCACCCACGTCATCTCGGCCGGCATCATGGCTTACTTCGGGTCGGGCCCGGTACGCGGGTTCGCCGTCGTGCTGCTGATCGGCGTTGTCACCTCGGTGTTCACCGCCGTCTATTTCACCCGCATGCTGGTCGCGCTGTGGATCCGCCGCGCCCGCCCGCGCGCGCTGCACATTTAAGGCTTGTCGCCATGAAGCTGCTGAAGCTTGTCCCCGATCACACCAACCTGGACTTCATGCGCTGGCGCAACCTTGCGCTTGCGCTGTCGCTGATCGCGACCGTCGTCTCGATCTCTTACACGGTTTACAAGGGCCTGAATCTCGGCATCGACTTCATCGGTGGCGAGGTCGTTCGTGCGGAGTTTGCGCGGCCGGTGCACATCGACGAGCTGCGGACCAAGGTCGAGCAGTTGGGGGTTGGCGAGGCCAGCATCCAAGCGCTCGGCAACGACCGCACCTACCAGATTCGCCTGCCGAAGCCGACCGGAGCGGAGACCGCGTCCAATGCGATGGTCAGCAAGCTGCGAACGGCCATCCCGCAGGAATATGCAGGCGCCCGCGTCGACGCCGGCGAGTCCGTTTCGGGCAAGGTCAGCGAGGAGCTGGCCAGGGACAGCTCGATTGCCATCGCGCTCGCGATGATCGGAATCGCCATCTACATCTGGTTCCGGTTCGAATGGCAATTCGGCGTTGGCGCGCTGCTGACGCTCGCGCACGACATCGCGATGACCCTGGGCTTTTTCGCCTTCACGCGGCTGCCCGTCGACCTCAATGTCGTCGCGGCCTTCCTCACGATCATCGGCTACTCGCTGAACGATACGGTCGTGATCTACGACCGCATCCGCGAGAACCTCCGGAAATATCGCAAGATGGCGATCCTCCCGTTGCTCAACCTCTCGCTGAACGAGACGCTGGCGCGCACGGTGGTGACGTCGCTGACGGTGCTGATCGCCCTCGGGGTACTGATGCTGATCGGACCGCACGTGATCTTCGGGCTGGCAATCGCGATCTTCCTTGGCGTCGTGATCGGAACCTATTCGTCGATCTACATCTCGGCGCCAGTGCTCGTGTGGCTCGGGGTGCAGCCCGACAGCTTCCTGAAGAGCGACGAGAAGGAAGCGGCCGAGGCTCAGCCCGCCTGAACTGTCGTTCAGCGAGCGCCAAGCTTTGGCGGTTCATGCGCTGCTTGGCCTCCCTCGGAGCGCACGCTAATGAGGTTCTTGATGCTTAAGTTTTCCCGTCCCGCCGTTCTGCTGTTCGCCGCCGCTGCGGTCCTGCCGCTCGCCGCCTGCGCGACTGGCGGCAAGGCCAAGACGGACACGGCCTACGTCGCTCGCGACGTCAGCTCGCTCTATTCGTCCGCGAAGCGTTATCAGGACAGCGGCGATCACGAGCAGGCCGCCAAGCTCTATGACGAGGTCGAGCGCCAGCACCCTTATTCGGTGTGGGCGCGTCGTGCGCAGCTGATGAGCGCATTCAACTATTACCTCGCCAGGAAGTACACCGAGGCGATCAATTCGGCGCAGCGGTTCGTCACCATCCACCCCGGCAACGCCGAGGCACCCTATGCGCAGTATCTGATCGCGATGAGCTACTATCAGCAGATCGACGATGTCACGCGCGACCAGACGACGACCCAGCAGGCGTCGGATGCGTTCGGCGAGCTGATCCGCCGTTATCCGGACACCCGCTATGCGCAGGACGCGCGGCTGAAGCTGGACCTCATCAAGGACCATCTTGCCGGCAAGGAGATGGAAGTCGGGCGCTTCTACCAGCGCTCTGGCCAGTGGCTGGCCGCGACCTACCGCTTCCGCAACGTGGTCGACACCTACCAGACCACGACCGATACGCCCGAAGCACTGGAGCGGCTGGTCGAATGCTATCTTGCACTCGGCATGCCGACGGAGGCCCAAAAGGCCGGCGCGGTCCTCGGCCGCAACTATCCGGAAAGCTGGTGGTACAAGCAGTCGCTGAAGCTTCTCGGCCAGGAGAACAAGCTGGCCGAACGGCGGACGGCTTCGCGGAAGTGATCCTCCGGCGAATGCTCCTCACATGCTGAGGCAGCTCGCCATTCACAATATCGTGCTGGTCGAACGGCTTGAGCTTGAGTTCGAGCCGGGCCTCGGCGTGCTCACCGGCGAAACCGGCGCGGGCAAGTCGATCCTGCTCGATGCACTCGGGCTTGCCCTTGGCGCGCGAGCGGACACGAGCCTGGTGCGCTCCGGAGAGAGCCAGGCGTCGGTCTCCGCCGAGATCGAATTGCCCTCTGATCACCCGGTTGCCGACTTGCTCGACGAGCAGGGGATCGCAGCCGAGCCCGGCGAGCCGTTGATCGTGCGCCGGACCCTCAAGAGCGATGGGGGCAGCCGGGCCTTCGTTGCGGGCGCCAGCGTTCCTGCCGGCTTGCTGCGCGACATCGGCAGCCTTGTCGTCGAGATCCACGGGCAGCACGACGATCGCGGGCTGCTCAACCCAAAGGGGCATCGGGCGCTTCTGGACACCTTCGGCAGACTCGACACTGCGCCCGTGGAGAAGTTGTGGGGCGAGGTCATCCGTCTGGAGGCCGACCTGCTAGATGCGCGAAGCGCGGCCGCGACGGCCGAGCGCGATCGCGAGTATCTCGAGCATGCTTCTCGCGAGATCGAAGAGCTGGCTCCCGAGGAGGGCGAGGAGACGCGTCTTGCTGAGGAGCGTGCCGTCATGCAGGCCGGCCTCAAGGCTGGCGAGTCCCTCAGTGGCCTCGACGAGCTGCTCGGCGGATCCGACGGAGCCTTGTCGCAATTGCGCCAGGCAGCGCGGCGCATCGAGCGCGGCGCGGCCGATCATCCCTTGCTTGCCGAGGCGCTTTCGTCCCTCGATCGCGCGCTGATTGAGGCGAGCGAGGCAGAGGACCGCATTGCGCGAGCCGCAGAGGCCATGGCGTTCGATCCCGCCCGCCTGGAACAGGCCGAAGCACGGCTGTTCGACATCCGTGCGCTCGCACGCAAGCACCGGGTCGAGCCCGATCAGCTGGCCAGCCTCGGCGAAGAGATGAGGCAGCAGCTTGCCTCGATCGAGGCTGGTGGTGAGCGCATCGCCAATCTGGACCGGCAGCTGCTGGCGGCCAGGCAAGCCTATGCCGGCGCGGCCGAGGTGCTCAGCAAGAAGCGCCATGAGGCTGCCCAGCGGCTCGACCGCGCGGTGGCTGCCGAGCTGGCGCCGCTGAAGCTGGATGCCGCGCGTTTCCGCACGGCCATCGCTGCCGCCGAGCCCGGCCCCTCCGGCACGGACCGGGTCGACTTCGAAGTGTCGACCAACCCCGGAGCGCCGTTCGGCCCGCTGACCCGCATCGCGTCGGGCGGCGAACTGTCGCGTTTCATTCTCGCGCTCAAGGTCGCGCTCGCTGAGGCTGGCGGTGCCGCAACGATGATCTTCGACGAGGTGGATCGCGGCGTCGGCGGCGCTGTCGCCAGCGCAATCGGCGACCGGCTCGCGCGGCTCGCCGAACAGAGCCAGGTGCTGGTCGTCACCCACTCGCCGCAAGTCGCGGCGCGGGCAGCGACGCATTACCGGATCGAGAAGAGCCATGGAGAGAACGGCACGCGGACCAACGTCCGCAGGCTCTCCGACGAGGAGCGGCGGGAGGAGATCGCCCGCATGCTGTCCGGCGCGTCGATTACCGAAGAGGCGAGGGCGCAGGCCTCGCGGCTGCTCGACGCCGCGTGACCAACTACGTTGCATTGCTGCGCGGCGTGAACCTGGTGGGCAAGAGCACGCTCCGCATGGCTGACCTGAAGGCTATCGCCGGCGAACTCGGTCTCGGCGCGGCGCGCACGTTCATCGCCAGCGGCAATCTCCTCTTCACCAGCGACGAGTCAGAAGAGCGGCTCCGAGGTATGCTCGAGGAGCGTTTGCGGCGACACATGCAGAAGGACGTCCGCATCCTCCTTCGTACGGCTCACGAGATGAAGCAGGCGGCAGCGGCCAATCCGTTCACCGACGCCGAGGGAAGCAACGTCCAGGTATTCTTCCTCGACGAGCCCCCGCCGATCGACCTGCTCGACACGGTCCGCAACCAGGAGGACGAACGCATCGTTGCCGGCGTTCGCGAGGTCTATGTCGCTTATGGTGAAAAGGGTATCGGGCGCTCGCGACTGCGCATTCCGGCTGCCGAGGCGGGGACCGCGCGGAACATGAACACGGTCGAAAAGCTCGCGGAGCTTGCAAGGGAGATTGCATGAGTAAGGAACGCCCGATCCCGCACAGCTTCGAGGATGAGCAGATGGAGAGCGTGTTCGTCGGCAGGCGTGACGCCGAGGCTCGGCCGACGGTTCTGCTCATTCCGACTGTGATGGGCGTCACCGACCTTGAGAAGGGTTTCGGCCGCCAGCTGGTGGAGCTCGGCTACAACGCCTTTGTCGCGGATCTCTTCGGCAAGGAATTCCACGGCGCGCCGCGGGACACGATGTTCGGCGAGATGAACCGCCTGAAGAGCGACCGCGCGGCTCTGAGACGACGGCTGCTTCACGTCCTGGAGCTGACCCAAGCCCACGCGGAGGTAAAGTCCGAGCAGATCGTTGTCGCCGGCTATTGTTTCGGCGGCATGTGCGCGCTCGACGTCGCGCGTTCGGGTGCGGAGATTGCCGCAGCCGTAAGCTTCCACGGATTGTTCGATCCGCCTGGCCTGCCGGAAGAGAAGATCAAGGCGAAGGTGGTGGCGTTCCACGGCTGGGACGACCCGATGGTCCCGCCCGACAAGGTGGTGGCGCTCGGCAACGAGCTGACCGAGGCTGGAGCCGACTGGCAGATCCATGCGTACGGGCATGTGGGGCACGGCTTCACCAACCCGAATGCGAGCAGCCTGCAGATCGAAGGCGTCGCCTATAACGCGCTCGCCGCCGAGCGGTCCTGGACGAGCTTCATCAGCCTGCTCGAGGAACTATTCGGCTGAGCATGGCCGGAGAGTTGAGTGAAGCCGACGCGGCGAACCGCCTCATGCGGCTGGCGCGGGAGATCGCCCGGCACGACAAGCTCTACCACGACCAGGATGCGCCGGAGATCTCCGACGCCGCCTATGATGCACTGGTCCGCGAGAACCGGGAGCTCGAAGAACGCTTCCCGCACCTGGTGCGAGCGGACTCGCCGTCCCGGCGCCTGGGCGCGGCGCCGACGACGGCGCTGGCGAAGGTCACCCACGCACGACCGATGCTCAGCCTCGAAAACGCCTTCTCGGCGGAGGAGGTTGGCGACTTCGTCACCCGCGTGAAGCGATTCCTGGCCCTGCCGGCCGACGCCTTCGTAGCGTTCACGGCTGAGCCTAAGATTGACGGGCTCAGCTGTTCGCTCCGTTACGAACGCGGCGAACTGGTGCTCGCAGCGACGCGGGGCGACGGCAGCGTCGGTGAGGACGTCACCGCCAATGTGCGCACCATCGGCGACATCCCGCAGTCGATCGCCGGCGCGCCGGACGTCCTGGAGGTCCGCGGCGAGGTCTACATGTCGAAGGCGGACTTCGAAGCGCTCAACGAGCGGCAGGAAGCCTCCGGCGGCAAGATCTTCGCCAATCCGCGCAACGCGGCCGCAGGATCGCTCCGCCAGAAGGACCCGAGCATCACGGCTGCGCGTCCGTTGCGCTTCCTGGCCCATGGTTGGGGCGAGCTCAGCGAGCCCCTCGGCGAGACCCAGCATGAAGCGATGAAGCGGATCGAGGGCTTCGGCCTGCCGGTGTCCGAACTGCTGGTGCGATGCGACGATCTGAACGCTATGCTTGCTCACTACGGTGCCATCGAGCACGCACGCGCTGACCTGCCCTTCGACATCGACGGCGTGGTCTACAAGGTCGACCGGCTCGACTTGCAGGAACGCCTCGGGTTCGTTGCCCGTGCCCCACGCTGGGGGCTCGCCCACAAGTTTCCAGCCGAGAAGGCCGAGACCACACTGGAAGCGATCGACATCCAGGTTGGCCGAACCGGCAAGCTGACGCCTGTGGGCCGCCTCAAACCAGTGGGGGTCGGAGGCGTCATCGTCGCCAACGTCACGCTGCACAACCGCGATGAGATCGAACGGCTCGGCGTGCGCGTCGGCGATCGAGTCCGGATCCAGCGCGCGGGTGACGTGATCCCGCAAGTCGTCGAGAACCTGACGCGCGACGAGCCGCGACCTGCCTACGTCTTCCCCGACCATTGCCCCGAATGCCGCAGCGAGGCGGTGAGGGAGGAAGGCGAGGTCGACGTCCGCTGCACCGGCGGCCTGATCTGTCCCGCGCAGCGGTTCGAGCGGCTCCGGCACTTCGTATCGCGCGGCGCGCTCGACATCGAAGGGCTTGGCGAGAAGAGCATCGCCGAGTTCATCGAACTCGGCTGGCTTCACTCACCGGCCGACATCTTCCGCTTGCGCAACCACCGAGCGGAACTGCTCGGTCGCGAGGGATGGAAGGAGAAGTCGGTGGACACTCTGCTCGCCGCCATCGAAGCGAAGCGCGAGCCGGACGGGCCACGCCTGCTGTTCGGGCTCGGCATCCGTCATGTCGGCATTGTCACTGCGCGCGATCTTCTGAAATGCTTCGGCACCATCGACGAGCTTCGGCGGGTTGCCCTGTCGGAGGGTGGCCAAGCCGAGCTGTCGTCGGTGCAGGGTGTCGGCCCGGTCGTCGCCGAAGCGCTGGTCGACTTCTTCCATGAGCCGCACAACAGGCACGTGGTGGACGACCTGCTGTCGGAGGTTTCGCCGAAGCCCTACGTCAGCGACGCGCGACAGACGGAGTGGACGGGCAAGACCATCGTGTTCACCGGCAGCCTCGAGACGATGAGCCGGGACGAAGCCAAGGCGCAGGCGGAGCGTTTGGGTGCGCGGGCCGCGGGCTCCGTCAGCGCCAAGACGGACCTGGTGGTCGCGGGCCCCGGCGCAGGGTCGAAGCTTAAGAAGGCGGAAGAGCTGGGCGTCCGGGTGATCGGCGAAGCGGACTGGGCGCAGATCGTCGCCGAGGCGAGCTAGTCTCCGACCACGAGGACCGGCCACTCTCCGGGGCGCCGTTCACGGACGGTCAGACCGAGTGCCTTGTAAGCAGCGGCGACTGTACCTGCCTGCGTGTCCAGCAGACCGGCAAGGACGATCATGCCACCGGGCGCGAGCGCTGCTCTGAACGCCGGTGCCAGCTCGATCAGGGGCCCTGCGAGGATGTTGGCGATGATGAGGTCGAACGGCGCCCTCGCCGCGAGCAGCGGTGAGTCCATGCCATCGGCAACGCCGAGCAAGAGTTTGCCCGGCTCGTGGCCCAGCTTCACGCCGTTGATAGCGGCATTCTCCCGCGCCACGTCTATGGCGACGGGATCGATGTC
>DASVXN010000248.1:0-1643 GCA_036392635.1 Sphingomicrobium sp.
GCACCTTTTCAGCACTGTCGTCCAGCGGCCAGCGGGCTCGTGCCGGGACGTCGAGCGGGTCATGCTTGCCGGCGGAGAAACGCTCGACGCCAGCCCAGCCGATCATCGCCGCGTTGTCCGTGCATAGCCAGCCGGGCGGCACGCTGAAGCCGCGGCCGTGGGCACTCGCCAGTTGAGTCAGCGCGTTCCGGATCGCCTGGTTCGCGGCAACCCCGCCCGCCACGACCAGCGTCGGACTCTCGCTCGCCTGGAGCGCCCGGCGGGTCCGATCGACGAGGCAATCGACGACGGCTTGCTGGAAGCTTGCTGCGATGTCCTCCCTCCGGAAGTCGCCTGAGGCGACTGCACGCTGGACGGCGCTCTTGAGGCCGGCAAAGGAGAAATGGGGCTCCGCCGAGCCGACGAGCGGGCGCGGCAGGGGAACTGCGGACGCCTCGCCCGCCTTGGCAAGCTCCTCGATGGCGGGACCGCCCGGATAAGGCAGGCCGAGCAGCTTCGCGGACTTGTCGAAGGCCTCGCCGGCAGCATCGTCGATCGTCGTCGCAAGGCGCCGGTAATCGCCGACCCCACGCACCTCCAGCAGCTGGCAGTGGCCGCCCGAGACGAGCAGCAGCAGGTAAGGAAATCCGAGGTCCGGATCGGCGAGACGCGGAGACAACGCGTGCCCTTCCAGGTGGTTGATCGCCAGCAGCGGCTTGCCGGCGGCGAGCGCCAGTCCCTTGCCAGCAAGCAAGGCGACCATCACGCCGCCGATCAGGCCCGGCCCCGCCGTTGCGGCGATCGCGTCGACCTCACGGATCGACATCTTGGCGTCACTTAGCACCTGCTGGATGAGGCCCGGGAGGATCTCGACGTGGGCACGGGCGGCGATCTCCGGCACCACGCCGCCATAGGGCTGATGCGCGCTGTTCTGCCCAACGACCGCTTGCGCGAGGATGCGCCGGTCGCCGGTGACCAGCGCCGCGGCGCTGTCGTCGCAGCTGCTCTCAAGACCCAGGATGACAGTCATTTCGCGAGCGGCCCTTTGCCTTAACGCAGCGCATTGCACTAGGGGTGGACGCATGCAGGGACTTCGCCTTGGGACTCGCGGTTCGCCACTTGCACTTGCGCAGGCCCGCAAGGTGGCCGCCGCGATCGAGACGGCGCAGCGCTGGCCCGACGGCTGGGTGCAGATCGTCGAGATCAAGACGACGGGCGACAAGGTGCAGGATCGGCCGCTGGCCGAGATCGGCGGCAAGGGGCTGTGGACCAAGGAACTGGACCGCGCCTTGCTGGAGGAGGAGGTCGACTTCTGCGTCCACTCGATGAAGGACGTGGAAAGCGTTCGCCCGCCCGAGATCCACATCGCGGCTGTGCGTCCACGCGGCGACGTGCGCGACCGCATCATCGGCGCGGAGTCGATCGACAAGCTGAAGCAGGGCGCGCGGGTCGGGACCTCTTCGCCGCGGAGGGCGGCGCAGGTCCGGCGGCTTCGGCGAGACGTCGAGATCGTGCCGATCCGCGGCAATGTCGAAACGCGGCTGCGGAAGGTGGAGGAGGGCGAGGTCGACGCTACCTTGCTGTCCTGTGCAGGGCTGAAGCGGCTCGAGATCGAGGCAGGGACAGCCATTCCGACGGAGATCATCCTGCCGGCACCGGGTCAG
>DASVXN010000249.1:0-2793 GCA_036392635.1 Sphingomicrobium sp.
CCCAGCCGCAGCCGACGTCGAGCACCCGCTGACCGGGCCTGAGGTCGAGCTTGGCGGCAATGTGCGCCTTCTTGTCCGCCTGCGCCTGCTCCAGGCTGTTCGCCGGGTCCGTGAAGTAAGCACAGCTGTACTGGAGGTCGTCGTCCAGGAAGAGCGCGTACAGCTCGTTGCCGATGTCGTAATGGTGCGCGACGTTCCGCCGCGACTTGCGCGGATTGTTGCGGCGGAACAGGCTGGCGAGCCGCCCTGCCTTGCCCTTGCCGAGCGCCTTGCGCTTGCCCTGCTCCCACGGCTTCGCACCGACCACCAGTTGGAGCAGCTCCAGCATCGTGCCGTCCTCGATGGTCAGCCGCCCGTCCATGTAGAGTTCGCCGAAGTTCAGACGCGGGTTGCGGAAGATGTCGATCGCGGCGCGGCGATCGTGGAGCTTCACGGTCACATGCTTGCCGCCGCCCGGGCCGTAAGTCTCGCGCGTTCCATCGTGCTGGACCACCGTGATGCTGCCGACCGGCAGGATCTGATCGATGTAGCGACCGATTAACGACATCTGGCTACTCCCGACTTAGCTGCGTGCCGGATGCCACGGGCCGCGCGTCAGCGATAGGCCTCATGCGCGAACGCCCAGCGGAGGGTCCTCGCCAGGCCGGAAGTCGCGGCGCGGATCGGCTGGCTCGACAGCGGAGGCAGCCTGAGCCCATGCATTCGTCGGGCAAAGTCCGGCAACAGGTCCACCGCGGCCCCCATCAGCAGCTTCTGCACCGGCGCGTCCTTCATCGTCGGAGCGGGCGACTTGAGCACGAGGTCGCGGAAAGCGCGCGCTCTTGAGTCGGTGCGCAGCTCGCCGCGGAACTCGTCCATCAGCAGCTCGGCACCGGCGCGAGTCACCGGCACCGGATCGGCGCCCAGCGCCCGCGCGACCACTGCCGCCTCGGCAAAGTACGCGTCCTGGTCGGCCAGGCTCATCCCCGGGTCGCCGTAGCGCCGCCAGCCGTCGAGAAACATCATCGCGCCGGCGACATGCACCCACGCGAGCAGGCGCGGGTCGTCCGCGCGGTACTCCGTCCCGTCGGGCAACTTGCCGCGGACCTGCTCGTGAATCTTGCGGACCCTGTCGATCGCAGCTTCCGCGGCTTCCCGGTCTCCATACGTGGTCACGGCAATGAAGCGAGCCGTGCGCCGCAGCCGTCCCAGCATATCGGCCTCGACGTCGCTATGGTCCCACACGCCCCCGAGTGCCCTAGGGTGAAGCATCTGCAGCAGCAGCGCCGCGATTCCTCCCGTCATCATTGAAGTCACGTCGCCATGGACGCGCCAAATGACCGAGTCCGGCGGGAACAAGGCGTTGCTCGACCGAGGGATCGGCCGCTGCCCTTTGGAGCGATCGTTGAAGGTCGATCGCACTTGCTGGACCAGGGCTCGACGGAACGGCGCAAGCATCGGCCTTGCATGCCACGCCCGCTCGACGCCCGGCAATAAGATGGGTGAGTCAGCCGTAAGCGCGGAAGAAGAAGACCAGGGTCGTCGCCGTCGTGACCAGCAAGGTCCAGGCGCGTACAATTACGGGTGACAGGCTTCTGCCCAGCTTCGCCCCGGCCCAGCCGCCCAGGATCGATCCGACTAGCATCGGCAGGCAAAGTGCCCAGCGCACGAGACCAATGCCGATGAACACGATCGCGGCAGCGCAATTGGCGATGGCGAGCATCAGCGTCCGGACCGCGAACAGCGACCGCGGGTGGGCTCCAGCGAGGAGCCCGTAGGTGGCCGTCGTCATCAGCCCGACGCCGCCGCCGAAATAGCCGCCGTAGATTGCCAGCAACGACTGCGCGACGATCAGCGTCTTGCGGCCGATCGTCACGCGATCGTGCAGCCAGTCCGATGCCCTCTTGCCGAACAGCATGACCACTAGCCCGAGCAGCAGCAGCCACGGAATGATGAAGTCGAACGCCCGCGACGGCGTCAGGACCAGCAGCACGCTGCCGACCAGCCCGCCCGCGAACGTAATCGCTCCAAGCGCGCGCACCGATAATCCGCCGAGCGGCTCTAGCTCGTCACGGAAGTGGACTGCGCTGGTGGCGGCGCCGGGCAGCAGGGCGACGTTGGACGTCGCATTCGCGATGTTCGCCGGAAGCCCGAGCGCGATCAGAGCAGGAAGCGTGGCGAACGTGCCGCCGCCCGCAAGCGCGTTCATCGCCCCGCCGACGCAGCCGGCGCCGGCGGCAAGCGCTATCGCGGCAAGATCAGGCAGCTTGCGCCGATTGCGAGCGCCGCTTGCGCTCGGCAGCGGTCTTCAGCTGCCCACAGGCGGCATCGATGTCCCGGCCGCGCGGAGTCCGCACCGGCGCCGAGATGCCTGCCTCGAAGATGATGTTGCTGAATGAGCGGATGCGCTCGTCCGTCGAGCACTCATAAGGCGCACCGCCCCACGGATTGAACGGGATCAGGTTCACCTTCGCGGGCAGGCGATAGTGCCGGATCAGCCGAACCAGCTCGCGCGCATGCTCGTCGCTGTCGTTTTTGTCCTTCAGCATCACATATTCGAACGTGATACGGCGCGCATTGTTCGCGCCCGGGTAAGCCGCGCAGGCCTCGAGCAGCTGCTCGATCCCGTACTTGCGGTTCAAAGGCACGATCTCGTCCCGGATCTCCTTGGTGACCGCGTGAAGCGAGACCGCGAGGTTGACGCCGATCTCCTCGCCGGCCTTCGCCATCATCGGCACCACGCCGCTGGTCGACAGCGTGATCCGGCGTCGCGACAGGCCGAGCCCGTCGCCATCCATGACGATCTTCAGCGCG
>DASVXN010000250.1:0-1521 GCA_036392635.1 Sphingomicrobium sp.
GCATCGCGCGTGCGGCCAAGCTCGACCTCGGCGGAGTCGAGGTGGTGATCGACGACCGCGACGGCACGCCGCGCTTCTACGACATCAACGCCATGTCGAACTTCGTCGCCGATCCGCTGAACGTTCTGGGCTGGGACCCGCACGACCGGCTTATCGACCATTTGCAAGAGTTGATGAAAGGCAGGGAAGCGGCATGAGGTTCGGATACTGGATGCCGGTGTTCGGCGGCTGGCTGCGCAACATCCCCGACGAGGGCATGCAGGCGAGCTGGGACTATGTGAAGCGCCTCACCCAGCGCAGCGAGGAGACCGGCTGGGACCTGACGCTCATCGCGGAGCTCAACCTCAACGACATCAAGGGCGTCGATCAGCCCGCGCTCGACGCCTGGTCGACCGCCGCCGCTCTTGCCGCGGTGACCTCCTCGATCGAGTTGATGGTCGCCGTTCGCCCGAATTTCCACCAGCCGGCGCTGTTCGCCAAGGAAGCGGCCAACATCGACAACATTTCGGGCGGCAGGCTCGCGCTGAACGTCGTCTCCTCCTGGTGGGCCGATGAAGCCACGCAGTACGGCCTGCAGTTCGACCAGCACGACGACCGCTATGCTCGTACCACCGAGTGGCTCCAGGTCATTGACGGCCTGTGGACGCAGGACCGCTTCAGCTTCGACGGCGACCGCTACAAGCTGAACAACGCCATCGTGCAGCCCAAGCCGGTGCGGAAGCCCCGCCCCACCATCTATGCCGGCGGCGAGAGCGAAGCGGCAAAGAACATGATCGCCGAGCGCTGCGACGCCTATGTCATGCACGGCGATCCGGTCGACGCGATCAAGCCCAAGATCGACGACATGGAAGAGCGCCGCGCCAAGGTCGGCAACGGGCGCATGCAGTACGGCATGGCCGCTTATGCGATCGTGCGTGACAGCGAGGCCGAAGCGAAGCACGAGCTTGCGCGCATCACCCAGATGCCGCCCAAGCCGCCGAAGGGCTTCGACAATTTCGAGCAGTGGCTGTCCGGCACCGAGCTGGAACGCGAGCTGAAATTGCAAGAATATTCCGTGTCGAACAGAGGCTTGCGGCCGAACCTTGTCGGCACGCCTGAGCAGGTTCGCGAGCGGATCGAGGAATATGAGGCCGCCGGCCTCGACCTCTTGCTGCTTCAGATGAGTCCGCAGGCCGAAGAGATGGACCGCTTCGCTGCCCAGGTGATCGAACCGATGCGCGCCCGCACCCCGGAGCTCGCCTGATCCGCATGAAGCGGCGCTTCGACAAGATGCACGGACTCGGCAACGACTTCGTGATCGTCGACGCGCGACAGGAGCCGTTCGACCCCACGCCGGCGCTCGCCAAGGCAATCGCCGACCGGAAAACCGGCGTCGGCTGCGACCAGCTGATCGTGCTCGAGCCAAGCGACACTGCCGACCTGCGGATGCGCATCTGGAATAGCGACGGCAGCGAAGTCGGCGCCTGCGGTAACGCCACGCGCTGCGTCGTCCAGCTCACGGGCGCTAAGCAGATCGAGACG
>DASVXN010000251.1:0-4885 GCA_036392635.1 Sphingomicrobium sp.
ATGGAGAATATCGGGGTCGTCGTCGCCGGACGTCGCCGCTTCACTTTGTTCCCGCCCGACGAGATCAAGAACCTCTATGCTGGGCCGCTGGAAGTGACACCCGCCGGCACTCCCGTCAGCCTGGTCGACATCGCGAAACCCGATCTCGATCGTTTCCCACGCTTTGCCGAGGCCGCCAAACGCGCACAGGTCGCCGAGCTTGCTCCGGGCGACGCAATCTACATCCCCTTCCACTGGTGGCACGGGGTGGACTCGCTGGAGCCGGTGAACCTCTTCATCAATTATTGGTGGAACGACCGCCCGCGCGAGGCTGGCAACCCCTACGACGCACTCCTCTATGCCATGTTCGCGCTCAAGCCGCTTCCCGACGAGCAGCGGGCCGTCTGGCGGACCGTCTTCGACCATTACATCTTCGGCGTGAACGGCGATCCGGCCGAGCACTTGCCACCACACGCCCGCGGCGTGCTCGGCGCGGCCACGCCCGAACAATTGGGCCGCATGCGCGCCACGCTCCGGCAACTGCTCCAGCGCCTCTGATCACCAACATAGCTTAGCGAATCCGAGTCGTTCTATTCCCGTAGCGATAGTGTTGCTGCTACGGGCTGCGCGTCGTCACGACTCCGAGCTTAAGACGGTCCTGTGCTCGCCCGCTCATCGGCCCATCGCGACCGGCGCCGGTCCCGCCTTGGCCGGCATGCACAGGAAAGAGGCGCCACCATGCCTTCCATCACCACGCGCGACGGCACCGAAATCTTCTACAAGGATTGGGGGCCCAAGGAGGCCCAGCCGATCGTGTTCCACCATGGTTGGCCGCTCAGTTCCGACGACTGGGACAATCAGCTGATGTTCTTCCTGGGCGAAGGCTTCCGCGTCATTGCCCACGACCGCCGCGGCCATGGCCGCTCGACCCAGACCGACACGGGCAACGACATGGACACCTATGTCGAGGACGTGAAGCAGCTGGTCTCTGCGCTCGACCTTCGCAATGCCATTCATGTCGGCCATTCGACTGGCGGCGGCGAAGTCGCGCGCTACGTTGCGCGAGCGGAGCCGGGCCGGGTCTCGAGGGCGGTCCTGATCTCGGCGATCACTCCCGTCATGCTGAAGAGCGACAGCAATCCCGGCGGAACCCCGATCGAGGCGTTCGATGCCTACCGCGCCGGCGTCGCCAGCAACCGCGCGCAGGTCTATCTCGATATCGCCTCCGGGCCCTTCTACGGCTTCAATCGGACCGGCGTGCTGCCGATGGAAGGCGTGATCCGCAACTGGTGGCGGCAAGGCATGACCGGCGGGATCAAGGCGCACTACGATTGCATCAAGGTCTTCTCCGAGACGGACCTGACCGAGGACCTGAAGCAGATCGACGTCCCGGTGCTGGTGATCCACAGCGAGGACGATCAGATCGTGCCCTACGCCAACAGCGCGCCGTTGGCGGTGAAGCTGCTCAGGAACGGCCAGCTCAAGAGTTACTCCAGCCTGCCCCACGGATGCCCGACCACGCATCCCGACGAGATCAATCAGGACATCCTGAGCTTCATCAGGGGCGAGCAGGTCGGGGTCGCGGCGGAAGAAGCGCCCGCGATCGTCGCCGAGCCGATCCCCGTAGGTTCGTAGCAGCCGCGAGGGGGGACGGATGACCGATCACGATCGTGCCGGTGAAGCCACTGCCGAGCCGTCGCACAGGCAGATGTCCGACCTGATCGCCAGACGCGGCGACCAGATGTTCCCGCGCCTGTCCGAGTCCGACATGGCGCGGATCGCAAGGTTCGGCGAGCCGCACTCGTTCAAGGCCGGTGAAAGCGTCGCTCGCGTCGGTGAGGTCCAGGGCTTGCTCGTCGTGCAATCCGGCGAGGTGGAGGTCACCGAACATGTCGCGGACAACCCGCGATCTCACATCGTCACCCACGGGCCCGGCCACTTCCAGGGAGAGCTCGCGCAGCTATCCGGGCGCCCATCGCTGGTAGACGTGACCGCGCTGAGCGACACCGTTGCAATCGCCATCTCACCCGAGCGCGTCCGGGCCCTTCTGATCGGCGAGGCCGACCTTGGCGAGCGGATCATGCGCGCGCTGATCCTCCGCCGCGTCGGCCTGATCGAGTCCGGCGCCGGACCGGTGATCGTCGGGAGCGAAGGCGACGGCGACGTGCTGCGGCTGACCAACTTCCTGCGCCGCAACGGTCATCCCTTCCACCAGCTCGATCCCGCCGAAGACGAGTCCGCCCGAGCGCTCATCGAGCGCTTTCACATCGAGACGGAAGAACTTCCGATCGTGCTCTGCCCCGGCGGTCAGCTCCTCCGAAACCCGAGTGAGGACCAGCTTGCCCGCTGCGTCGGGCTCGTCGGGAAGATCGACGCCGACCGTCTCTACGACCTTGTCGTCATCGGCGCGGGCCCGGCGGGCCTCGCCACATCGGTCTATGCCGCGTCGGAAGGCCTGTCTGTAATCGCCATCGACTGCCGCTCCTTCGGCGGGCAGGCCGGCGCATCGGCGCGCATCGAAAATTATCTCGGCTTCCCGACAGGCATTTCCGGCATGGCGCTGATGGGCCGCGCGTTCAGCCAGGCGCAGAAGTTCGGGGTGGAGGTCGCGATCCCCGACGAAGCCGTCGCGCTCGAATGCGGCAATCGGCCATGCCACGTGAAGCTGGCCACGGGCGAGCGCATCCAGGCGCGCAGCGTCGTGATCGCCACCGGCGCGCGCTACCGGCGCCTGGACGTGGACGGGCTCGAACAGTTCGAAGGCGCGTCGGTCCATTATTGGGCATCGCCGCTCGAAGGCGACCTGTGCACAGGTCAGGACGTTGCACTCGTCGGCGGCGGCAACTCGGCCGGCCAGGCCACCGTCTTCGTGGCGAGCCGCGCGCGGCACGTGACGCTGATCGCCCGGCGCCCGCTCGAGCAGACCATGTCCGCTTATCTCGTCGAACGCATCCGCTCGCTCTCCAATGTCGAGGTGGTCATCGGCTGCGAGATCGCGTCGCTGGCTGGCGACGAGGGAAAGCTCAACGCAGTCAGCTGGCGCGACCGGCACTCCGGAACCGAGACACGTCGCGACGTCCGCTATCTCTTCTCCTTCATCGGCGCCGAGCCGAACACCGACTGGCTCGCGGCATCCGGGCTGAAGCTCGACGAGCGCGGCTTCGTCCTCACGGGCGAGGACCTCGACGGCGACAGGCTGCCGCTGGAAACGAGCCGGCCGGGCGTGTTCGCGGTAGGAGACGTGCGCTCCTGCTCCGTCAAGCGGGTTGCGGCGGCGGTCGGCGACGGCGCGCAAGTGGTCGCCGCAATCCACAAATACCTGGCCGCGGCGGATGCCGCGCAACCTGCCGCTGCCCCGCAGATCGCAACCGCGGCGGCGGAGTAAGCGCCAAGCGCGGTGCAAGTCAGAGGTCGGGCGTCGCGCGTTCGAGCAGGAAAAATAACGGCAACTTGCCTCAAAACGGGACGATTTCGCCTGTTTCCCTCTGAGGCGAACACCTTATCCTTAGTAAAAAGTCTCTTAACAGCGCGGCCTGGTTCTGGTTTACTATTGATTAACGCCCGAGTGGACCGGGCAGGGGCAGGAGGTCGAAATGCGTAAGTCTGTTTTGGCAGCGCTGGCTGCGGGCGCGATGGCGCTGGCCGGTGGTGCAACGAGTGCCAATGCGGCGAGTGTCATTCAGGGAGTCACTCCCGCGGATCTGGCGCCTCCGGCGTCGGCGCTCTTCGGTGCGAACGTTTCCGGGACGGCGGGTACGGACACCGCGATCAGCGACAGCTTCACCTTCAATCTGGTGAATGGTCCGGCGATGGCGGACGCTCAGGTGAGCACGATCCTGCTCGGCGCAAACGACATCGACTTCACGTCAATCACGCTCGACTCGATCTATGCGTTCACGCAGACCTCGTTCGACCCGAGCACCGAGACCTGGGCGCTGCTGACCCCGATCGTGCTGGCCAGCGGCTCTCACACGATCCAGGTGGTGGGCACGCTGCACGGCGTGACTGGCTCGTACGTCGGCACGCTTAACGTCGCCGCGGTTCCGGAGCCGGCAACCTGGGCGATGATGCTCCTGGGCTTTGGCGCCATGGGTGTCGTGATGCGCCGCCGGCGCCAGCCGGTGCTCGCCCAAGTCGCCTAACTCAACATTCAACTTCCTCTTCCAAGGGGCGGCTTCGAGGCTTCGAAGCCGCCCTTTTTGGTTTGCACTGCGCCCCTGCGTTAGTCCGTGGGTGGCGCTTGTCGGCTAATGGGGAAAATTACCTAGTACTTTTAGTAAACGCGATCACGGAACGAAGTTCTTAATCGGCTGTTAACCGCACCACTTGGGCATTAACCTCGGGAGGTCCGGGATGCGGAAGCTTATGTATACTTTAGCGGGGGCTGCTGCTTTGGCCTCCGCGTCTGTCGCCAGTGCCGCCAGCGTTGTGACGGGACCCACGCCCAGCACGCTGACGCCGCCGGCGTCGTCGCTGTTCGGTGCGGTGCTGACTGGCAGCACCACGACGAGCACGTCGTTCAACGACACGTTCACGTTCAACATCATCGGCTCGGCCGGCTCGTTGAACTCGCAGATCAGCACGCTGCTTCTGAACGGGTCGCAGAACGTGAACTTCTCGTCGATCCTTCTCGACGGCACCTACGCCTTCACCAAGACGTCGCTTGATCCTGCGCCGGAAGTCTGGGCGCTTCTCAACCCCGTGACCGTCGGGATTGGGACGCACACGATCACCGTTGCGGGCACGCTTCTTGGGCCGACGGGCTCCTACTCCGGCACACTGAACGTTGCCGCGGTTCCGGAGCCGGCGACCTGGGCGATGATGCTGCTCGGTTTCGGCGCGATGGGTCTTGTGATCCGCCGCCGTCGTCAGCCGGTGCTCGCGCAGATCGCGTAAGTTCCGACGG
>DASVXN010000252.1:0-4177 GCA_036392635.1 Sphingomicrobium sp.
TGAACGGAGTTCAGCATGACGGGTCAGAGCGCGTCCGGCGCCGCCTCTGCCAGCCTCAGCCGCTTCGAACGGTTGGCCAGCGGGTACTTGTTGCCGTTCGCGCAGTTGAACAGCAGCACTCGTTCATCCCTGCCGACAAGGCCTTGGGCCAACGCATTGCGCCAGGCGGCCAGCACTGCGCCACCTTCGGGGCAAAACAGGAAGCCATCGTCACGCGCGGCGTCTTCTACCGCTTGCAGAATCGCTTGCTCCGATACCGCTAGCGCGGCTCCGCCACTTTCGCGCACGGCTCGAAGGATCAGGAAGTCGCCGACGGCCTTGGGAACGCGGATGCCCGTCGCGACGGTCGCCGCATGCTCCCAGCGCTCCGCGAACTCCTCGCCCTTCTCGAACGCTCGGACCATCGGCGCGCAGCCCTCCGCCTGCACGGCGTACATACGCGGGCGCTTGGAGCCGATCAGGCCCGCTGCCTCCAACTCGTCGAACCCCTTCCACATCCCGATCAGGCCGGTGCCGCCGCCTGTGGGATAGAAGATTGCGTCCGGAACTTCCCAGCCCAGCTGCTCCACAAGCTCGAGGCCCATCACCTTCTTGCCCTCTAGCCGGTAGGGCTCCTTAAGGGTCGAGCAGTCGAACCACAGGCCTTGCGCAGCGCCCTTCCCCACCAGCGCGCCGCATTCGTCGATCTGGCCGTCGGCGACATAGACGCGGGCACCATAAGCCGCGGTCTCCGTGACGTTGATCTCCGGCGTCTCGGCCGGGCAGATCACTACCGTCTCGATGCCCGCGCGGGCGCCGTAAGCAGCCAGCGCAGCCCCGGCGTTGCCGTTGGTCGGCATGGCGATCCGCTCGATTCCAAACTGCTTCGCCATGGTGACCGCCATCGCGAGGCCGCGCGCCTTGAACGAGCCGGTCGGCAGCCGACCCTCGTCTTTGACCAGGAGCGTCGACGCGCCCTCGCGAGCTGCAGTCTGCGGGAGCGCCACGATCGGCGTCTCCGGCTCGCCAAGGCTGACCGGATTGCCATCGTGGGGCAGCAGCTCTCGCCACTTCCACATGCCCGGTTCCCGCGCAGCGACGGTCTCGCGCGTCAGGGTCCGCCTGACGGAATCGATATCGTAGCGCACCAGCAGCGGCTTGCCGGCTCGGCTGAGATTGTGGACCTGGCCGGCCTCATAGCGCTCGCCGGTGAGCGAGCATTCGAGATGCGTGACGTTCATGGTGATGGTCTCAGCAGTGCTTGTGGTCGGGGGTGTGCTCGCGCTCGACCTGTATCGTGCAATGCTCGATGTGGAAGCGGGAATGGAGCACCGCACGGGCTCGCGCCAGCAGGGCATCGGGATAGTCCGCGCAGTCTGTGACGATATGCGCCGTAAGCGCCGTCTCGGTCGTGCTGAGTGGCCAGACGTGGAGGTCATGCACTGCCTCGACACCGTCCAGCTCGGACAGTGCGGCTTCGACCGCGTCCAGCTCGATTCCGGAAGGCACGCCGGCCAGCGACATCCAGACCGATTCCTTGAGCAGGCCAACGCTGCCCCACAGGATCACCACCGCGACGACCAGGCTCATCACCGGGTCGACCCATTGCTGACCCGTCCAGAGGATCACGAGACCGGCGAAGACCACCGCGGCAGAGACGATGGCGTCGGCAAGCATGTGCAGGAAGGCACCGCGGATGTTGATGTCGTGCTGGCCGCGCACGAAGAGCATCGCGGTGAGGCCGTTGATCACGATGCCGATCGCCGCGACGACGATGACGACGCCGCCTTCGGTGGGTGACGGATGGAACAGGCGCCGGACGGCTTCCGCGCCGATCGCTCCCACGGCGACCAGCAGGAACAGCGAGTTCGCGAGCGCGGCGAGGATCGGCGCCTTCTTCAGCCCGTAGGTGAAGCGCGGCGACGGCGCTCGCCTGGCCATGATCGCGCCCGCCCAGGCCACGACGAGGCCGAGCACGTCGGACAAATTGTGCCCCGCATCGGCAAGCAGCGACATCGAGTTCGCTACGAAGCCGTAGACCGTCTCGATCCCGACGAACGCCAGGTTGAGCCCGATCCCGATCGCGAACGATCGCCCGAAGTCCGTGGGCGCGTGGCTGTGGCCATGATCATGGCCGTGCGCATGCGCATGGCCGCGGTCATGGTGGTGAAGCTGATGCGTGTGGCCGAGGGCGCCCATGGCTCAGCACTAGCCGAGCGAGGCGTCGGAACTCAAATCGGCTTGCCAACAGCAGCTGCGGCCGATTTCACGAGCTGTTCAGGTTGCGACAATGTATCATCGGCTTTAGGCGGCGCGCGATTTCCCCTGATCAAACGTGAGCCCGCTAGTCCCGTGAAGTTTGTTTCTTACGCAGCCATCGCCGCCGCGCTGCCGGCGGCCCCCGCCTTCGCCCAGGCGGCTCCGGAGTCTACCTTTGCGGCGCATGCTGCCGAATCGGGCGGAAGCTCCACCGACGGCGAAGCCGCGCCTCCCGCGCCTGGTGACGCCTCGAAGGCCCATGAAGATCAGGACCAGGCGATCGTCGTCACCGGCGTGAAGCGCGCGGCGGGCGACATCCTCGGCGGCACGTCGGTCCTCAGCAAGGAAATGCTGCAGCACGAGGTCCGCCCGAGCATCGGCGAGACGCTCGCGAGCCAGCCTGGCGTGACCGCATCCAGCTTCGGCCCGACCGCGTCCCGTCCGATCCTTCGCGGACTGCAGGGCGAGCGCGTGCGTATCCTGACCGATGGAATCGGCACGCTCGACCTGTCCGCGTCCGATCCTGATCACCAGGTGACCATCAACCCGCTGACGGCGGAACGGATCGAGGTTCTGCGCGGGCCGTCGGCGCTGCTCTTCGGATCCTCGGCGATCGGCGGCGTGGTCAACGTGATCGACACCCGCATCCCGCGCAGCGTCCCCGGCAATCCGGTGCGCGTAGGCGCGTTGGCTGAACTCGGCTCGGCCGCCAACGAGCGTTCGGGCAACCTCTCGGTCGACGCCCGGCTCGGCGGCAACTTCGTCGCCCACGTCGATGGCGCTTATTCGAAGTATGACGACCTTCGCATCGGCGGGTACGTCCTCTCGAAGCCGCTACGTGAACAGGCCGCCGCAAGCCCCGATCCCGACATCCAGGCCCTCGCCGATCTCAAGGGCAAGCTCCCCAACACGCAGGGCCGCATCAGCGATATCGCAGGCGGTCTTGCTTACATTGACGGCGACACGAACATCGGTGTCTCCGTCAGCCGCCATGCCTTCAGGTACGGCGTCCCGATCCGCTTCTCGCTCGATCCGGACGAGGAGGCGGAACGCCCCGTGATCGACGGTCACCAGACCCGTGGCGACGTACGCGCGAACATTCCGATCGGCGGCTTTTTTAAGATCTTCGAGTTCCGCGGCGGCATTGCAAAATACCACCACGACGAGATCGAAGAAGACGGTTCGATCGGCTCCGGCTTCTCGACGCGGGGTGGCGAGCTGCGAGCCGATGTCGTTCAGAACGAACGCGGCGGCTGGGGCGGCACGAGCGGCGTCCAGTTCCTCGATCTCAAGGTGCACCTCAGCGGCGAGGAGAAATATCTTCCCGACAGCCGCAACAAGCAGCTTGGCTTCTTCACGCTGCAGTCACTGGTAAAGGGACCCATTCGCTTCGAGGGCGGTGTACGCGTCGAGTCCGCTCACCTCGACGCCGAAGCCGACCCGCAGATCGCCGCCAATGGCGGGCTGATCGGAACCGCCCCGATCTCGGCGGATTTCACCCCGATCTCGGCGTCGATCGGCGCGAACTACGAGTTTGCCCAGAACTGGCGCGCGGGCATCTCGATCGCGCACAACGAGCGCGCGCCCGCGATCGACGAATTGTTCGCCAACGGCCCGCACGGTGGCAGCGAAACCTTTGAGCTGGGCGATCCTCGCCTCAAGAAGGAAGCCGGCAACTCGGTCGAACTCAGCGTCCACAAGACGAGCGGACCGTTCCACGTTCAGGGAAGCGTCTATTACAGCCACTTCTCGAACTTCATCTACCAGGCGCCGACAGGCGGTGTGCGGGATGGCCTGCCAATCTTCACCTATCGCGAGGGCAAGGCGAACTATCTCGGGTTCGAGCTTCAGAGCGACGCCAGGTTCGGCAAAGTTCTAGGCATTGACTGGGGCGGCGAGCTGGTGACCGATGCCGTCCGGGCAACTGTGAAAGGCTTTG
>DASVXN010000253.1:0-2104 GCA_036392635.1 Sphingomicrobium sp.
CTTCGGATAAGCCGCGAGCGTCGCATCGGTAGCCGGCTCGAGCCACTTCGCACGCCCGAACTTGGACTGGAACGCAATATCGACCTCGCGCCCCAACGCTTCACCCACCAACCGTGCGGTCTTCTGGCAGTGGCAGTGGTAAGGGTCGCCAAGCTCCAGCGTGCGGACCGGCATGCCGTGAAAGCTCAGGAGCAGCCGGTCAGGCTCGAAATCGAGACCGCGCAGCTGTCGGTTCAAGCTTGTCGCGAGCGCGTCGATGTAGAGCGAATCGTCGTAATAAGGCGGAAGTGTGCGCAGCGCCGGCTGCCATCGCATCCGCGCAAGCGTCCCGAACACCGCGTCATTGGCCGTCGCGGTCGTGGCGGCACAATATTGCGGGTAGAGTGGTGCGGCGAGGATGCGCGTGCAGCCTTCGGCGGCCATATTCTCCAGCGCCGCTGCAATGCCGGGATGGCCGTAGCGCATCGCGAAGTGCACGCTGACGTTCGGCATCTTCGCCCGGAGCGCATGCGCCTGACGGCTCGCGATCGCGCGTAGCGGCGATCCCTCGTTGGTCCAGATCTGGTTGTAGGCCTCCGCCGACTTCCTCGGCCGAGTTCGCAGGATCACGCCGTGCAAGATCGGCTTCCACGCCGCCGGATGGATTTCGACCACGCGGCGGTCGCTCAGGAACTCGGCCAGGTAGCGGCGCACGGCCCGCTCCTCCGGAGCATCCGGCGTGCCCAAATTGATGAGCAGCACGCCGATCTTCGACTGCGGGACGGAAGGGTGGTTCTCCGGCCGGGTCATGCCGCCGCCGTGTCGAATGGGATCGCGCGCATCCGCTTCCCCGAACCCGAGTGAATTGCATTCGCGACGGCTGGAGCAAGCGGCAGCGTGCCGAGGCCGCTCACACCCCCCGGATCGTCATTGCTCGGCAAGATCTGGATCACAATCTCCGGTGTGTCCGCAAGGCGGGGCAGGTCAATACCGCCCATCGGTCTTGCGGGGGGCATGCCCGCGATCCATTCGGGCGAGGGAACCGTCGCCTGTGCGAGCGCCCAGAGCAGGCCGCCTGCGATCTGCTGCTCGACAAGGCCGCTGTTGATCACCCGGCCGCAGTCGACGGCGGCGACGAGTCGGTGGACCTTCACGCGCTGCCGATCGTCGATGCTCGCCGTGGCCACGAGGCCGATGTGAGAACCGAAGGCGGAGGCTCCGGCAATCCCCATTGTACTTCCCGCACCGCCGCCGTCCCACCCGGCTCTCCGGGCTGCCGCCTGGAGGCAGCGTGCGAGCCGGCCGTTGCCGCCGAGCATCGACATGCGGAATGCCAGCGGCTCCATTCCGGTGGCACGCGCCAGTTCGTCGATGAAGCTCTCGCTAAAGAAGGCGAACTCCCGCTGGGGCGAGCCGCGCATGTAGCCAGCGGCGAACGGCTGCTGCACCGGAACGGCTTCGATCCGCACGTTCGGGATCGAGTAAGGCGGCATCGACCCATCGAGGGCACCGGCTCCAAGGTCGTCCGGCGCCTCCTTGCCGGCGAGCCGCGCCAGCGCGGAGCCCAGCCCATCGGCTGTCGCTACCTTCATTGCCCAAGCTGCCGTGATGCCACCCGCTCCCGGAAGCGCGGTCATGCGCGCCATGGCGCCGGGGGACACCCGGTCGTGGTTCTGGGCTGCCGATTGCGAGAGGCTGACCTGCACCGGACGCCCAACGGCGCGCGCCAGCTCTACGGCAATCGGCGCTGCATCGGGTTCGATCGAGCGGCCCGCCGGTTCGCCTGCCGGCATCGGGTAGAGCGCCGCGTCGGCATCGCCGGAACCGGGTGTTTGCGTCGGTGCCCATAGTTCGACCTTGCCGCTCGCAAGTCGCGCCGTAGCGGAGAGAGGCTCGAGGCCAAGATGCTGGGAGGGCGCCGCATAATAGGTGGCCGCAAGCGGCCGCGAACCTTGAACTGCCTGGTCGTAATTGCCCCGACCGAACCATTCTCGTCCAGCAACATTTGCCACTGCGTCTTCGAAGAGCGTCCGCATGTCCACGGGAGTGCGTTCACCCGTGAACTGCGGGTTCGCTGCCTTGATCGCCTGTTCAGCCTGCCACCAGCTATCGGCGACGATCGCGA
>DASVXN010000254.1:0-2617 GCA_036392635.1 Sphingomicrobium sp.
GGCGTCATGCGCCACGCCGACGCCGGTTACGACATCGCGATCGACTGCGCGCGCGAGCAGGGGCTCGACCTGCCGATGGTGGCAAAGTGAAGCTTAACCCCGAGGAAGTCGCCCTAGACGACTTGCGTCAGCTCTGGCTCGGTGCCGACGCACGGCTGGACGATTCCTCGATGCAGCGCGTCGCCAACTCCGCCGCCGCGGTTGTGCGCATCGTTGCCAGCGGCGACACCGTCTACGGAGTCAACACGGGGTTCGGCATCCTCGCCAACACCCGCATCCCCGACGAGCGCCTGGCCGAGCTCCAGACCAACCTGATCCTCTCGCACAGCGCGGGCCTCGGGGATCCATTTCCCCGTCATGTCACTCGCCTGATGATCGTCCTCAAGCTACTCGGCCTCGGGCGCGGTCATTCCGGCGTTAGGCCGCTTGTCATCGAGGCCCTCCAGCGCCTGCTTGATGCTGACGCCATGCCGCTCATTCCCGCGCAGGGCAGCGTCGGCGCCAGCGGCGACCTTGCGCCCCTCGCGCACCTCATCGCCGCGCTGATGGGCTACGGCCGCATCGACGTTGCCGGCGAGACCATGCCCGCGACGGCAGCGCTGGAACGGCTCAGCATGGATCGGCTGAAGCTCGGGCCCAAGGAGGGTCTCGCGCTCATCAACGGCACGCAGGCGAGCGCCGCACTTGCCCTCGACGCGCTGTTCCAGGGCGAACGCGTGTTCGCTGCCGCCATTGCCGCCGGAGCGCTCTCGGTCGATGCGCTGAAAGGCTCAGCAAAGCCGTTCGACGCGCGCATCTCTGCGCTTCGCGGCCAGCCGGGGCAGATCCGCGTCGCCGCTGCCATCTGCGGCCTGCTCGAAGGCAGCGACATCGTCACCAGCCACGTGAAGTGCAGCCGTGTGCAGGACCCCTACAGCTTCCGCTGCCAGCCGCAGGTCATGGGCGCCGCGCTCGACTTGCTGCAGAACGCCGCCCGCACGCTGACCATCGAAGCCGCAGCGGTCACCGACAACCCGATCGTCTTCGCCGATGAGGACAGCGCCATTTCCGGCGGCAACTTCCACGCCCAGCCGGTCGCCTTTGCCGCCGACATCATCACCATGGCGCTGTGCGAAGTCGGCTCCATCTCGGAACGCCGCCTCAGCGTCCTTGTCGACCCGAAGATGAGCGGTCTTCCGGCATTTCTCACACCCGACTCGGGGGTCAACTCAGGCCTGATGATCCCGCAGGTCACCGCCGCTGCGCTGGTCAGCGAGAACAAGAGCCTCGCGTTTCCTGCAAGCGTGGATTCGATCCCAACATCCGCCGGTCAGGAGGACCACGTCTCGATGGCGCCCATCGCCGCGCGCAAGGCCGCGCAGGTCGCGCGCAACGCGGCCGGCGTGATCGCGGTCGAGTTGATGGCTGGGGCCGAGGGCATCGACTACCATGCCCCGCTCAAGACCTCTCCGAAGCTGCAGGCGATCCACGCCGCGGTGCGAGCAAGATCGCCGCACTTCACGGCAGATCGCTATTGGGCCGACGAGATGAGCGCGCTCCAGGCCGCCGTGCTCGCCGGGGAGATCGGCGCGGACGGGGTCGCGCTTAGCTGACCTTGCTCCAGCGCTGCGACTGACAGACGAGCCCCAGCAGCGCACAGCCCCTAATCTCCATCTGCCCGGGGCCGAGCACGCGGACCGTCGCGGACACGTGCAAATTGCTCTCCGGATCGAAGGCCGTTCCCTTGAAGGTGCCGTTACCGGCCGGGCGCACGCGCAGGATCTCGGTGCCGATGAAATGCTGCGTTCCGCCCTTCCGGGCATTGGCCTGCGCCTTGGCGGAGGCCTTGAGCACGATTGCGCAATAGTCGCCGCCATCGCAGCGGCTGACGTTCACGACGGTCGTGTGCTTCGGATTCGCCCAATGGCCTTCGAAGTTGCTGGATTCAGCAGCAAGCGGCGTGGCGCCGGCGATTGCCAGCGCGCCGGCAAACAGGTGTCCCATCATGCTTGTGCTCCGGCTGCGGCCCCTAGCTGACGCGGGTCCAGCGCTGCTGCTTGCAGACCAAGCCGAGCAACGCGCAGCCCTCAACGGAGAGCGCATCCGGGCCGAGCATCCGCACGGTTGCCGGCGCACGGATGTTCCGCTTGGGATCGAACGCCTGTCCCTTGAAGCTGCCGTTGCCGGTGCGGCGCAGGCCAGAGAGGATCCGTGTGCCAACCAGATTGGGGGTCCCGCCCTTGCGTGCAGTCTCCTTGGCGTGGTCGGATGCGTCGACGACCACGCCGCAGATCGCATCGCCGCAAGGCGTCAGGCGCACCACGACACTGCCTTTCGGGTTCTTCCACTGGCCGGTCAGCGCGCCTTGAGCCGACGCCAGGGCCGGCGCGGAGAAGGCGAGCAGCACGAGTGCCGATTTCGCGAGAATCCGTTTCATATTCCGGCGCATAGCCATGATTTGCGGCAACAATCCGCCCCCGCGATGGCTCGCAGATTAACCGATCGGCGTCTCTCATGCCCCCGAACTGTCGCGGAGCACGGGTTACGCGCCGGTGGCGGGTTAATGAAAATCGCGGCTCTTGGGCACGATCTCGACGTCTCGGGGATGGCGGCGGGCAGGGGCGCGCCAGCTGCCCGC
>DASVXN010000255.1:0-1574 GCA_036392635.1 Sphingomicrobium sp.
CGACACGGGCGCCAACATGGGGCCGGCCGTTGCGGTCACCTTCCTTCAGCGAGCGCTCACGGCACTCAACCGCAGCGGGGGCGACTACCCCGACCTTACGCCCGACGGCCGCATCGGTCCCAAGACGCTCGCCGCGCTCGACAGCTTCCTCGCCGCGCGTGGGCTGCCTGGCGGCGAAACCGTGCTCCTGCGTGCGCTCGAGGCGCTTCAGGGCGAGCGATACCTGCGCCTGGCTGAACGCCGGCCAGCCAACGAGGCATTTCTCTATGGCTGGTTAGCGAACCGCATTGGTGAGCTGTGACTCACGCGTAGTCAGTGCGACTTTTGTGACTTTCTGAACGGAATGGCGAGATGAGGATGAGGCAAATACCACCACCTACGACCTTCGCGGAGGGTCAGCGCACAATCTACGGGCTGCTCGCGTCGGCGGGCGGCATGTTCTGCGGCGCCGCCGCCGGCTTCATGGTTGCGCTCCTGATGTGGGGCGGCTGGGGCGCCGCCGAGGAGCACACCATCGTCCGCATCGTCGGCTGGTCGCTCGGCGGCTTCATCGCCGCGATGATCGTCGTGATCGTCGGCCTGCTCGCCGGCGGGCCCGTCGGCCGGGTGAAGCTGTCCGCGACACGTGACGGCGCGGCGTTCGAGGCTGGTCAGCAATGATCCGGCTGCTCAACTGGCAAGGGATCGTCGGCCTCGGCGTCAGCCTCGGCTTCGCCATCCTGCTCGTCATCCAGCACCTGGAGACGAGCCACTGGAAGGAGAAGAGCGCGAGCTTCGAGCAGCTCTATCGCGACGAACAGGCGGCGCTCGCGGTCACCGTCGCCAATGCCCGCGCCGCCGTCGAACAGGCGCGCGCCGCCGACAAGGCCAACACCGCTCGCGTCGCGGCCCAACAGCACATCATCAACGAAAGGACCGCCAATGACTTCGAAGCTCGCCTTGCCGCTGCTCGCGCTCGCGCTGACCAGCTGCTCCTCACCGCCCGGGCTGCAGCCGATTCCGGTGCTCGCGGAAGCCCGCCAGTGCCCGGCCTATCCGCTGCCCCCGGCAGCCCTGCTCAAGCCGCCGGCGAAGGTCGACTTCCTGCCGCCGATGCCCTCACCGCCACGGAGCAGGCCATCCAGCTCGACGAACTGATCAACTGGGTGAAGGCTCAAGCCAGGGTGGAACCGTCCGGGACGTCGAACTGAACCTTCCGCTGAACGGCAGTGTCGCCTAAGCAACCCGGATCAGGGGGTGCCGATGAAGCCGGATCGTCTGAACGCGCTCACCGACGGCGTCGTCGCCATCGTCCTCACCATTATGGTGCTCGAGCTGAAGTTCCCGGCGGAGCCGACGCTCGGCGCCGTGCTCGGCGTCCTCCCGCTACTTGCCGCATACCTGCTCGCCTTCGTCAACGTCGCCATCTACTGGAACAACCATCATCACATGATGCAGTCGGCGAAGGTGGTCACCGGCGGGGTGCTGTGGGCCAACCACGCTCTGCTATTCTGGCTAACCCTGTTCCCGTTGATGATCCGCTGGATCGACGAGGCGGGGGTCACCCCGCTGCCCGTCGCCTCGTTCGGCCTCGT
>DASVXN010000256.1:0-5896 GCA_036392635.1 Sphingomicrobium sp.
ATGGCGCTGAAGCGGCACGCGAGACGGGTGTTGGAGACGAAGTTGCACCACCTGATGGTGTCGGGATCTCCTTTGGAATAGAGGATCCGCTTGGTGGTGCCCGCGGCGATGTCCGCGACATAAACAATGGTGGTTCGACCCGGTCCCGCGCCGATGAACACCGCAAGCTTGCCGTCCGGCGACAAGTCCATGTTGGTCGTGGTCTCACGAGTGCCGAACGCGCTAGCGTCCTGCTCCAGCGTCGATTGTGTCTGGCCGGCAGCCGTGCCCGTGAACGCCGCGGCTGCCACCGCGGCGAGCAAAAGATTTCCCTTACGCAACTAAGCCCCCCTTCTTCGGCAGGCGCATAGTGCATGTTGTTGATATAGGTGCAAGTCGTCCTGCTTGGCGCTGGAGCGTCAGCCTGTTAGCGGCCCGTGCCATGCTGGAACGTCCCTCGCACCCGCCGCTTCCCGAATGGGCCCCTCACCAGGCGGTCTGGATCGGCTTCCCGAGCGATCCGAGCCTGTGGCTTGCGGACCTGGAGCCGGCCGAGCGTGAGGTTGCGGCGTTCGCCGAGGCAATCCACGCAGGCGGCCGGGGCGAGCAGGTTTGGCTCGTCGCCGCGCACGACGGTGCAGCCGAAAGCGCGCGCAGGCTGTGCCCCTTCGCAGAGGTTATCGTCGAGCCGTTCGGCGACATCTGGCTTCGCGATACCGGTCCGATCGTGCTTGGGCGCGAGAAGAATCGGATGGCGCGCGGGTTCGGGTTCAATGGCTGGGGCGGCAAGTACGACCTTGCCGGAGACCAGGACGTCGGCGAGCGGCTCTCGGCGCAGGCTTCGCTCCCCTTCTCCAAGGCGGATTGGGTGCTTGAAGGGGGAGCGATCGATGGTGACGGGTCTGGAACGGTCGTCACGACCGAGCAGTGCCTGCTGAACCCCAATCGCAATACGCTCACCCGCGGGCAGATCGAGCAGCGCTTGCGTGACGACCTCGGCTTCGAGCGCGTGGTCTGGTTGGGATCGGGGCTCCTCAACGATCACACCGACGGGCATGTCGACAATCTCGCGCGCTTCGTCGCGCCGGGCCGCGTCGCCATACCCACGGCCGCAAACGACGATCCCAACGAAGCCGTCTACAAGGATGCGGCCCGGCGGCTCGCATCTGCGCAGCTCGACATCGTCACCCTGCCCTCGCCCGGTCGCATCGAAAATGACGAAGGCGACATCATTCCGGCGAGCTACATGAACTTCTACATCGGCAACGCGGCCGTGATCGTGCCGCAATATGGCTCGGCCAACGATCAGCCCGCAGTTGACGCGGTGCAGGCGCTCTTTCCCGATCGCGTTGCAATCGGACTTCGTGCCGACCACATCCTGACCGGAGGCGGAAGCTTCCACTGCATCTCTCAACAGGTTCCCGCATGACGAAGCTGAATGTCGCTGCGCTGCAGCTCGCCTTCACGGACGACACGGACGCGAACATCCGCGCCGTAAGCGAGCTCGTGCGCGAGGCAGCCGGCAAGGGCGCGGAGGTCGTCCTTCCGCCCGAGCTGTTCGAAGGTCCCTACTTCTGCCGCGTGGAGGACGAGAGCCTGTTCGCGACGGCAAAGCCGACTGCCGAGCACCCCTCGGTGCTCGCGATGCAGAAGCTCGCCGAGGAGCTTCGAATCTGGATCCCGACCAGCTTCTTCGAGCTGGATGGCCCGCACCATTATAATTCGCTCGCGATGATCGGGCCGGACGGCAAGGTCGCCGGCGTCTACCGCAAGAGCCACATCCCCGACGGGCCCGGGTACGAGGAGAAGTTCTATTTCCGGCCCGGGAACACGGGCTTCAAGGTCTGGCAGGGTCCGCACCAGTCGACGCTTGGCGTCGGCGTTTGCTGGGACCAGTGGTACCCGGAGACCGCTCGCGCGATGATGCTGATGGGCGCCCAGATCCTGTTCTACCCCACGGCGATCGGCTCGGAGCCGCACGACCCGGACCTCGACACGTCACGTCTGTGGCGCCGTGCGATGATCGGCCATGCCGTATCGAACGTCGTTCCGGTGGTCGCCGCAAACCGCATTGGGACCGAGTGCGGGCAGCGCTTCTACGGACACAGCTTCATCTGCGACGAACGTGGCGACATGCTGGCGGAGTTCGGCGCCGAGGAGACCGGAGTGCTGACGGCCACTCTGGACCTTGATCAGGCGAAGAAGCACCGCGCGGCGTTCGGCTTTTTCCGCGACCGGCGGCCCGAGCTTTACGGGCGGCTCACGCAGGACATTTGAGCGCCAGCGCCCGCTCGAACACGCTTTCGAACATCTCCGCATTCAGGCGGTTGGTGTTCTGGTTGTATCGCGAGCAGTGGTAGCTGGAGAGCAGGATGCGGCCGTCCGGCGCTCGAGCTTCGGCGCCATGGCCGAACTTGGTTGTGGTCGGCGGCAGACCGAGCGCCCGCGCGGCAGCCACATGGGCGATCTGCCCTAGCGCGAGCAGCACGCGTACGCTCGGCAGAGTGGCAAGCGCCGCCTCGAAGTAGTTGCGGCAGGTCGCGATCTCCCGCGGCTCCGGCTTGTTGGCAGGCGGCAGGCATTTGACCGCGTTCAGGATGATCGCGCCCTCGAGCTGCAGACCATCTGCGGGATCAGCGCGATAGTCGCCGGTCGCAAGCCCGAACTTGAGCAGCGTCGCGTAGAGAAGCTCACCCGCGAAATCGCCGGTGAACGGCCGGCCGGTGCGGTTGGCACCGTGCTTCCCGGGAGCCAGCCCGACAATCGCCAGCCACGCCCCCCGGTCACCGAACGCAGGGACCGGCGCGTTCCACCAGCCGGGATGCTCGTCGCGGCATTCCTCCCGAAAGCCGACGAGCCGCGGGCACAACGGACAGTCGCGGGGTGCTTCAGCCTCCGGGATCGGCGACAGGTCGGCGGGGCTGGCGAACGGCATTGCAGTGACCTAGGCGAGCGGGCGTGCCAGGCGCAACGCAACTGTACGCAATCGCAATCGGATCGAACCGCTCGCACGGGCGGTACCGGCAACCGACCGGCGTGGTCGAAGCCGCGATCGCCCAGCTCGACCGCGACTTCGGCCTGTTCGACGCCTCGCCGATCATGCTCAATCCCGCGTCGGGCGGCGCGGGCCGGGACTTCGCCAACGCGGTGGCCATCGTCGAAAGCGACCTCGCGCCTCCTGAAATGCTGACGCGCCTCAAGGCCATCGAACGGGATTTTGGACGCCGAAGCGGCCGACGCTGGGGCCCGCGCGTGCTTGACCTCGACATCGCGCTATGGAGCGGCGGCAAGTTCCGCTCCAGGCGCCTTACGGTTCCCCACCCGCTTCTTGCCAAGCGAAGCTTCGTCCTCGCGCCGCTTGTGGCGATCGCGCCCAACTGGCGCATCGGAAGGCTGACCGTCCGCCATCTCGCCGAACGCCTTGCCCGCAGAGCGCCACGCGGGTAACCGCCGGTCCAAGGTGGGCCCATAGCTCAGTCGGTAGAGCAACTGACTTTTAATCAGTAGGTCGCTGGTTCGAATCCAGCTGGGCTCACCAGTCGCAACCCGCCAGTCGCGGGTCGCGGGCGTTCGAATGGCGCGAGGGGGGTGCCACAGATGCTGCGACGCACCGCTGGTGATGGCCCGTCGCCGCTAGCTCCGTTCGTGCGCAGGCTCGGCCGCTTTCTCCCGCTGGTCGGTGCGCTGGGCTTGCTGGCGAGCCTGCTCGAAGGAGCCGGTATCGGTCTCTTCATCCCATTGATCGCGCTCTTTGCGTCGGGTGAGAGCGGCGCCGGATCACCGCCTCTGATCGGCGCAATCGACGCCTATTTCGATGGCTATGAGCCGGCGACACGGGCCGCCATCCTCGCCATGACGATCTTCGGGTTGATCGTCCTCAAGGGGATCGTCCAGGCTGCGAGCGACAGCGTTGCCGCTCATGCGGAAGGCCGCATCGGTAGCGATATCCGTCGCGCGGTGGCGCGCAAGCTGCTCGACCTCGACTATCCTTTCTTCCTCCGTGCCGACGGCACCCGGCTCTCGCACATCGTCGCGACCGACTGCTGGTTCGTGCAGGACGCCGCGCATTCGGCGCTGGCGCTGATCCCGGCCGCGGCAGGCTTGCTGGTCTTTGCGGCCTTGCTCGCGTGGATAAACGCGAAGCTGTTCCTGATCGTGCTGGTCGGCGGTGTTGCTGTTCAGGCTACGCTGCGGCTCTTCGAGCGTCGCCAGAAGCAACTCGGCTACGAGTTCACTCAGCGCAACCAGCAACTGTGGGAGCGGCTGCTCACGCTCGTTCAGGCGCCTCGCGTCATTCGCCTGTTCGGACAGCAGCAGCGGGAACAAGAACGAACCTCCGCGGCGATTGAGCGCCTGCGGAAAAATGTCGTCGCCAGCCAGACGAGCAAGGCCGTCGTGCAGCCCGCCATGGACGCGATGATTGCGCTGCTGTTCCTGGTCGTGCTCGTCGCCGGATACTGGAACGGCATGTCCGTTGCCGCGATCACGGTGTTCCTGCTCCTGCTCACCCGCGCGCAGCCGCATGCCCGAAGGATCAGCACCGCACGTTTCAGCCTCGCGTCACTACGAGGGTCCCTGGCTGAGGTCGGCTGGCTCCTGTCGCAGCACTCTTCGACGACCGGGTCTCACCTGGCTCGCGAGGACGATCAGGCCCGCCGCGACATTGTTGTTGAAGATCTCCGGTACGAATATCCGGACGGCAGCCGAGTGATCGACGGTCTTAGCGCCACTATGCCAGCTGGAGCGGCGATCGCGCTGATGGGCGAGTCGGGTTCGGGCAAGACCACCCTCGTCAACTTGCTGTGCGGACTGCTTGAGCCGCAGTCCGGATCGATCCACCTCGGCGAGCATAGGCGCATCGCGGTCGCGGGCCAGGACAGCGAGCTCGTCAATGGGACGGTGTTTGAGAACATCGCCTACGGGAGAGTCGATGCTTCGATGGACCATGTGGCCGAGGCGGCGCGTGCCGCCGGAGCCGAGGAGTTCATTGCTGCTCTGCCGCAGGGCTACGATACTCGGGTTGGCCCCGGCGGGTTCAGTCTCTCCGGCGGGCAGCGGCAGCGCGTCGGACTCGCGCGGGCCTTGGTGACGAGGCCGGATCTGCTGATACTCGACGAGGCGACGAACGCCGTGGATGCAGCGACGGAGGCCGGGATCATGAAGTTGATCCGGCATGGCGGGTTCTTCCGGACTTTGATCATCATCAGCCATCGCAAGCTGACGCTCGGACGATGCGACTACGGGATAGTGCTCGACGACGGACGGGTCAGCGAGGCTGGGCCGCTGACCGAGCTCGCCTATTTCCGTCATATGGCCGGAGAGCCCCGCTGAGCGCGGCAGAGCTGCCGTCCTTTTCGGTCCTGATTCCGACCTTCCAGCGGCGTGAGGTCGTCTGCGCCGCCGTAAGAGCCCTGGCGGGCGCGCGGTACGACGGCAATGTCGAAGTCATCGTTGTGGTCGACGGGTCGACCGATGGCACCGCGCAAGCCCTTTCGCAGCTTAGCGTCCCTTTCCCCCTGCGTGTCATCGAGCAGTCAAATGCGGGCGCCGCACACGCGCGCAATCGCGCCGCCGCCGAAGCGCGACACGACATCCTCCTGTTCCTCGATGACGACATGCTTTGCGCTCCGGACATGCTGGCCGAGCATGCCCGAATGCTTCTTGCCGGTGCCGACGCCGTGGTGGGCGATGTCCTGCGCGACCCCGGCTCCCCAGCCGGCTTCATGTCGGACAGCAACGAGGCCTGGTTGAAGCGACGCGGCGGTCCGCTCACGCTCTTCGACGTGTGGACCGGCCAACTCTCCGTCCGGAGCACCGTCTTCCGGGCCGTGGGCGGCTTCGACGAAGGCTATACGGGTGAGACCGCGTTCGCGAATGAGGATGCGGACCTCGGCATCCGCCTGCTCGCCAGGTACGA
>DASVXN010000257.1:0-2600 GCA_036392635.1 Sphingomicrobium sp.
GGGTGAGGCCACGGCTGCGGCGGCACGGGACGCAGGCTTCGACGTGGCCGCAACGGGCGATTCGGGCGTCGACCGGTTGCTCGGCTCCATCGAGGCGGACCTGAAACTCTTCCATCCTTGCGGAAAGGATCGGCGCGAGCCGAACGGGGCTCGGCAGAAGATCACTGCGGTTCCGGTCTACAGCGCGCACGCGATCGATCGACCGGACCTCTCTGCGGCTCCTGACAGCTTGGCGCTCGTCCATTCGCCTCGTGCAGCACGGCGCTTCGCGGAGCTGATCGACGTGCGCGACAGGATCTCCGTAGCGGCGATCAGCAATGCGGCGGCGGAGGCTCTCGGCGATGGCTGGCAGGCCGTCGAGATTGCGGACCAGCCGGCCGACGAGGCGCTGCTGGCCCTTGCCGCACGGCTGTGCGACAAGCCGGAGCCGAAATGAACGGCACGCAAAGCGGAATGGGATGGGGTGCGCGGCTGCTGGTTGCGATCGTCCTGATGCTCGTCGGTGCCGCGGCTGCGGTGTGGAGCCTTGGCCACTACAGGCCCGCGGCACGGTTCCTCGGCATAGCCCCCGACACGCCTCCCGTTACTTTCACGCCCAAACCGGTGGTGATGACGCCGCCGGCAGCGCAACCCCAGCAGCCCGTGCCCCCGAACGACGAACGGGTCGCCGCGCTCGAGCAACGGCTTTCCCAGGTTGAGAACGCCACCGAGCGCGCCGAGGGATCGGCCGGGCGCGCCGACGCCCTGGTAGTCGCCTTTGCGGCCCGGCGCGCGATCGATCGCGGCGTCGCGCTCGGTTATCTCGAAAACCTGCTCGGCGAGCGCTTCGGTCCGCAGCACCAGGCAGCCGTGGCGACCATCATCACCGCCTCGCGCCAGCCGGTCCGCCTGAACGAGCTGATCGACGAATATCAGGATCTCGGCCCCGAACTGCGCCGCGGCGGACCTCAGGACAGTTGGTGGACCAACTTCAAGCGGCAACTCGGCTCGCTGGTCGAGGTGCATCGCGCCGACAAGCCGCCCGCGAACCTCAATGCGCGCTACGCCCGGGCCCTGCAGCGGCTCCAGACCGGTGACGTCGATCAGGCGCTTGCGGAAACCATGCGCTTGCCCGGCGCGAGCGCAGCGGGAGCATGGATCGCCAAAGCGCGCAGGTACATTGCCGCGCACCGCGCTCTCGACGAGATCGAGTCGGCGGCTCTTCTGCCGGCCACGCCCGCCGTTCACGCTTAGCGGCGCACAGTTTCGGTTCAGCCGAACCGCGCTAAGGTCGTGATTTGGGCGGGCATTTCAGGGAAAAGATGAAGGCATGACGTCGCATTCGACGGGCTTAGCGGTGGGTTTCGCAGCCGTTGCTGCAGTGGCGGTGACGTTGTCGGCAGCGCCCGGATCGACGGCAGCAAAGTACGCCTCACCGGAGCGGGTTGCCGTACGCCCGGCACCGCCGGCGCCCCGATATGTTGCCGAACGGATCCGCCAGCTCGGGGAGGGCTTCGACGGGCGCGTCGGCATTGCGGTCGAGTCCATCGACGACGGCTGGAAGACGGGTTGGAAAGCGAACGAGCTCTACCCTCAGCAGAGCGTCAGTAAATTGTGGGTGTCGATCACCGCGCTCGATGCCGTCGACAGGGGGCGGGTCAGGCTCGATCAGCGGGTTACGCTGAGCCGCGACGACCTGACTTTGTTCCACCAGCCGATCGCGCAGCAGATTCTTGCGGGATCCTATACGACGACGCTGGGTGACCTGCTCGTCCGGGCGATCACGACCAGCGACAATACGGCCAACGACAAGCTGATGCGCTCGGTCGGGGGCTCCGCTGCCGTACGCGACATGATCAGCGCCAAGCATCTCGGCGCGATCCGCTTCTACAATGGCGAGCGAGCGCTGCAGAGCCGCATCGCCGGCCTCACGTGGAACCCGGCTTATTCGATCGGCAACGCCTTCTACCAGGCACGGGACGCGCTACCGCTGGCGTCGCGGCAGGCGGCGTTCGATCGATACGTCGCCGCTCCCTATGACGGTGCTGCGCCGAGCGCGATCGTCGATGCGCTCGCGCGACTGAAGCGCGGCGAGCTGCTTTCGCCCGCGTCCACGCAATATCTGCTCGACACCATGAGCCGAACCCACACGGGACCGAATCGGCTGAAAGGCGGCCTGGCGCCTGGATGGGTGCTCAACCACAAGACGGGCACCGGCCAGGTGCTCGGCGCTGCCCAGGCCGGCTACAACGACATCGGCATCCTGACGGCGCCCGATGGACGGAGTTATTCCGTTGCGGTGATGATCAAGCTCACCTCAGCTCCGCTGCCGGTCCGAATGACTCTGATGAACGAGGTAGTCCGCGCCGTGATCGCTCAGCACGACATGCTCTACGCCGCCGTTGCCGCACCGGTGCAATGAAGGCGCTGCGGCCACGAACGCGTGATTCGCTTCGACGAACGCGCGGCCGGTTAACTTCATTCGGATTAACGGCCGTCCCATGCTCCGCCCTTCTCTCGAAGGGGCGAGTAGACATGCTGTTTCGTCACTATGTTGCCGCGCTGCTCATCGGCTGCGCGGGCGTACCCGTTTGCGCGCAGGACGCTCAGAGTCTGCTGAA
>DASVXN010000258.1:0-3945 GCA_036392635.1 Sphingomicrobium sp.
CGAGGCGTTGCCGGCGGTGATGTGCTTACCCTGCTTGACGCGCTGTCCGTCGGCGAAGACGGGCTTCAGCGCGGCGAGCCCCTCGAGCGTCGTATCGGCGCGGTTGCCTTCGTCCTTCTCGAGGCGGACTTCTTTCTTCGAGGAGGCGCCCGTTGCCTTGTCGGTGATCAGCATGACCGACGGCATCGAGACGATCTCGTCCTTGAATTTTCCCGAAGCCTGCGCCGCGGCGGTGCGCTGCTGCGAGCGGAGCGCGTATTCGTCGCAGCGCTCGCGGCTGATCTCGTAGCGCTTGCCGACGATTTCCGCCGTGTCGATCATCGGCATGTAGACGCCGTTGTACATGCTGAGCAGCTCGGGATCCGGCCCAAGGCGCATCTCACCAGTCTGGACGAGGCTGATGCTCTCGACGCCGCCGGCGACGACGATGTCCATCCGGTCCACGATGACCTGCTTGGCGGCGGTTGCGATCGACATCAGGCCGGACGAGCACTGACGGTCGATCGACATGCCGGAGACGGTTACTGGCAGACCCGCGCGAAGGGCGGCGGTCCGGCCGATAGTCGTCTGCACGCCCTGCTGGAGCGCGGCGCCCATGATGACGTCGTCGACCTCTGCGGGATCGACCTTCGCCCGCTCTACGGCGGCGCGGATCGGGTGGGCAGCGAGCGTCGGCGATGGCGTCGCGTTGAACGCTCCGCGATACGCGCGGCCGATGCCGGTCCGGGCGGTCGAGACGATCACGGCATCGCGAGTCATTCCATTCTCCTCAGGTGAAAATCAGTCCGAGCCAGACCGCGATCAGGGCCGGCTTCTCCTCGCCCTCGATCTCGACTGTGACCGTGTAGCGCATCAAGGTCTGTCCGGGCGCCTTCTCCTCAACCGAGTCAAGGACGAAGCGGCCGCGCACGCGCTTGCCCGCGCGCACCGGCGTCAGGAAGCGGACGCGATCGAGGCCATAGTTGAGGGCCATCTTGACCCCTTCCGGGGCCAGCAACGTCTCGGCGCCCATGCGGGAGAGCAGCGAGAGCGAAAGGAAGCCGTGCGCTATGGTGCCGCCGAAGGGCGTCTGCGCGGCTGCCGCCGGATCGGTATGGATGAACTGCCGGTCCTCGGTCGCGCCCGCAAAGGCGTCGATGCGAGCCTGGTCGACGAGGAGCCAGCTCGAAACGCCGATCTCCTGCCCGATGCGGGCGCGGATCTCATCGAGGCTGGCGATGGGCATCAGCGCTTATTTGCAGCCGTGTGAATAAGACGCAATGGGCTTCTAGGCCTGGGCGGGGACCGGATAGGGCATGACGAACTTGCCGTTAGGTGCGGCGGTGAATGAGGTCTGCGTCGGATAGGCGAACTGGATCCCGTGCTCCGTGAACGAGCGAAGCACGGCCAGCGCGACTGCCGTGCGATCGGCCACCACCTTGTTCTGGTCCGTCGTGCCGACGTCGAAGATCAGCTCAAAGTCGATGCTGGACGCGCCGAAGCCGAGGATTCCGCAGCGGACCAGCTTGCACCCTTTGCGGCCTTCTACGGCGGCTTTGGCAAGCGAGTGGACCTTCTCGAGCTCGTCGGGGTCGGTCTGGTAGACGAGCCCGAATGGGAGCGAGCACCGCCTGGTACGGCCACCGGCGAAGTTGTGGAGTTCGCGCTCGAGCAGCTTTGTGTTCGCCATGACCACCTGCTCGCCGGTGAGGGAGCGGAGGCGCGTGGTCTTGAGGCCAATGCGCTCGACGGTGCCCGTGGTCTGATCGAACTGGATGACGTCGCCCCGCTTGAAAGGCTTGTCGAACAGGATCGCGAGGGCCGCGAAAAGATCGGAGAAGATTCCTTGCGCGGCCAGGCCAATGGCGATGCCGCCGATCCCCAGGCCCGCGACCAGCGCGGTGACGTTGATCCCCAGATTATCGAGAATGACGATGATCGCGATCGCGAACAGCGCGACGCTGACCAGCACTCTGATGACGGAAATGGCGTTGCCCACTGCCGTTTCGCCGGTTTCCTCACCCGAGTTGCGGCTGATGACGCCAAGCACGAGTTCCCGCGCCCAGATCGCGCCCTGGAGCGCGAAGCCGATCGTGAAGGCGATGTTGAACAGCCGTTCGACCTTGGCCGGAACGGCGGCATAGGTCGCAACGATGTCGAGCGCCGCGGTTGCCATGAAGAGGACGGTCGTCTTCTGCAGCACGCGGCCGATCACCCCGCGCCAGTGCCGGCACTCGGGGTCCTTGCCGAGCAGCCACGTACCGATCCGCCTGAGGCCGAGCATGAGCAGAATGATCGCCGCGGCGGTGCCGATGGCGATCGGCAACTCGGCACGGTTCTCGATGAACCAGTTGAGGATGGATTCGACGCTCTCGCGGCCGGTGTCGAGGGCGCGCGTTGCGTTTCCGGCAATCACCATGAGCGCCTAATTGCCGCTCGGGGGCTGTCGATCAAGCAGTGGCCTGCGCTGCCTGCTCCTGCGCCGCCGCTTGCTCGCGGACCGCAGCGCTGCTTGCGACCTGTTCATCGCGCTTGGGCTTGCGCCTCCGCGTTCGCTTTCCGCCGCGGGAGAGGAACTCGAGCAGGCCGACTTCTGCCGTGGACAGGCGCTTTCGACCTCTCGGCCGCTCCATGCCGTTGAGCGGGTCGCGTGAATCCTCCTTCACGGCCTCCAGCAGCGCGGGGTGCACGTAGGACTTGCGGCTGATCGCGGGCGTGTTGCCGAGCGCCTCCGCGACCGGCTCAACCACCGTCTTGACCGTAATCCGCGCATCCTCGGCCTTCTTAAGCATCTGCTCCAGCGCGATGACGCTCGCGCTCCAGGTGCGGAAGTGCTTGGCCGTGAAGTCGCCGCCGGTCGCCTGCTTGATATATTCGTTCACGTCGCCGGAGCTGATCGGCTTGGGCTCGCCGTCGCCGTTGACGTACTGGAACAGCATCTGTCCGGGCAGCTCCTGGCAGCGCTTGCAGATGCGCTTGAGGTTCGTGTCGGTGATCGTCACCTCGTGCGTGATGCCGTGCTTGCCCGTGAAGCGCATGTGCATCTTCTGGCCCTTGCGCCTGAGGTGCCGGCTGCGGAGCGTAGTCGCGCCGAAGCTCTTGTTCTCACGGGCATATTGCTCGTTTCCGATGCGGATATGCTCGGTGTCGAGCAGGCGGACGACGGCTGCCAGTACTGTTTCGCGGGTGAGACTGCGCCGTTTGAGGTCTTCCTCGACACGCTTGCGCAGGCGGGGAAGGGCTTTTCCGAACTCGAGCAGCCCTTCGTACTTCGCGCTTTCCCGCTTCTCGCGAAAGCCAGCGTGATAGCGGTATTGCTTGCGGCCGCGGGCATCGACGCCGGTCGCCTGCAGGTGCCCGTCGGGATCGGCGCAGAACCAGGCGTTCTCATAGGCGGGCGGCAGGCCGATGGCATTCAGCCGATCAATCTCCTCCCGGTCGGTGATGCGGTTTCCCTCGGAGTCGAAATAGGCCCAGTACCGTCCCATTCGCTTGCGCGTGATGCCGGGTTCGGCATCGCTGCTATGCCGAAGCATTTCGGGGACCGGTGCGTTTACCTCGCTTCATCACCCGCATAAGCGAGCGGAGCGGGAGCGGGTTCCTGTACCGCCCTAAGGAGGTGCCCATGCCGTCAATTCCGAACGCCCGAGTGCTGATCATCGCCACCGACGGGTTCGAGGAATGGGAGCTGTTCGGACCCCGGCAGATCCTGCAGCAGCGCGGGGCCGAGGTCGTGCTCGCCTCCCTTGAACTGGACGAGATCCAGGGCACGGTGCACGACAAACCGGGCAAAACGATCAAGCCCGACATGCTCATCGACGATGTACGTCCCGAGGACTTCGACGCGCTGATCCTGCCGGGTGGGGTGGCCAATCCCGACCAGCTTCGGATGCACGGCAACGTCATCGCGCTGATCCGGCTGTTCGCAGAGCAGGGCAAGCCGGTCGGCGCGATCTGCCACGGCCC
>DASVXN010000259.1:0-7693 GCA_036392635.1 Sphingomicrobium sp.
ATAGGGACGTTTAAACGTCATTGATTTTACTCCTGAGTGGTAAGGTTTGTGCGCGAAATCAGAGGGCCGCGGCATCCGCCTCGCCGGTGCGGATGCGAACCGCATGGTCGAGGTTGATGACGAAGATCTTGCCGTCGCCGATCTGTCCGGTCTTGGCGGCCGACGTGATGGCGTCGATGGTCTTGTCGACCTGGTCGGAGGCGATCGCGACCTCGATCTTGATCTTGGGCAGGAAGCTCACGGCGTACTCGGCGCCGCGATAGATTTCGGTGTGGCCCTTCTGCCGGCCGTAGCCGCGTGCCTCCGAGACCGTCAGTCCCTCGACCGAGATGCCGTGAAGCGCCTCCCGCACTTCATCGAGCTTGTGCGGCTTGATGATCGATAACACGAGTTTCATGCAGCCTCCGGTTAGAAAGTGACGCCGAGCGAGGCGACGACGCCGGCACCGGCGATGTTCCGGCCGCGCGGGCTGTAGAGCGACTTGTTGGTGTCGACGTAGGAGAGGCCCGCGGTCAGGTTCTTGACCGTTACGACGGCGCCGAGGCTCCAGTCCGTGTAGCCGTTGCCGATGGTGAGGTAGCTCGGCCCGTAGCTGTGCCCGAGGTGGCCGGTCAGGGCGACCGGCGTCTTGGGGATCGAGTAGCTGAGGTCCCCGGCAACGTAGAGGTTATCCTCCTTGTGGATGCCGTCGATTGAGATGCCCTTTTGCTTCGGCGCATAGGCGGCGTTACCCGTCACGGAAACTGGGCCGAACGCCTGAGTGACGCGGACGTAAGGCTCGGCGAAGTCGGTGTTCGCGCCGCCGGAGCCCGGATAGTAATAATAGAGGACGCCGCCATCGATCGTGGTCGACTTGAACGTCTTCTTGTAGCCGAAGATCAGGTCCAGCTCGGCGTCGCCGCCATTGGCGACATAGTCATCGATCGAGGAACCCCAGACTGTCCCGTAGAACCCCGACGAGTGGCTGATCGTGAAGGTGCCCTGGACCGCGAAGCGCTTGTTCGTCTGTGAGATGCCGCGGAAACGATAGTCCGAGATAAGGGTCGCTCCACCGTTGAGCGACAGACCGCCACCGAGGTCTGCGGCCGCGGCCGGTGCGCTGCCGACAAGCGCCAGCAAGGGAAAAACTCCAGCACTGAACTTCCACATTCGAGGAACCTCCTAAAAGGGTGGCGTCCTCTCCCAAGCTGTGGCCCTGAGACGAAACAGCCTTACAGCTGCGACGAATGGATACATTCCTGCTGCACTGCACAACGCGAAATGTTCACGCCTACTCGAATCAATGCAGAGAAGCGCGTCGTACGGGATCCCGATACGCCAACGCGCAGAGCCGAAACGTGGGCCGAACGGAAACGCACGCTTCGGCCTACTTGAGGACGCTCAGCTACATTCGTTGCTTGCTGCACTGCAGCATTCCCGACGAGATTTCAGACGCTTACCGGCGGTGCCATTCGTGCGGCCCAGCCGCGGACGCCTGATCAGGCCTGGTCGTCGTTGGCGATCCGACCGCCTTCAAGGCCCAGGCTCCGGCGCGCCGGACTCGAGTGTCCTCGCATCAGGGTCTCGGCGACGTCGGGCTGCCCCGCCTCGATCGCGTCGACCACCGCATGGTGCTGGTGATTGCCGGACATCAGGATGGGGTAGATTTCCTCGAGCGAAATGCGGTTGAACGCAACGACGTCGGGAGCGACGAACGGCACCGAATAGACCCGCTGAATCAGGTCCGCGAGCAGCGGGTCTTGAGCGCCGCCGACGATCAGGTCGTGGAACCGCCTGTTCATGGTCGCGTAGGCGTCCTCATCTTCCTTGACGACGAACCCCTTGGCGAAAATGGCGTCGCCTTCGCGCAGGGTCTCCCGAAGCTGAGCGACGATCGGCGCACGATCTTCGCGCGCGGCAAGCTCGCGGGCGGCATAGCCCTCGAGCACGCAGCGGATTTCGGTTGCGCGATAGCTGTCCTCGACGGTGAATGCGCGCACCGCGTAGCCGCGCTTGCCCGCAGGCTCGAGCAAACCTTCGCTGGCGAGCGCAGGCAACGCGTTTCGCACCGGCGTGCGCGAGACGCCCAGGCGCTCGGCGATGCTCGCTTCGGCAACCCGCGTCCCAGGGGGGAGCACGCCCTCGACAATCAGCTCTCGAATACGCTGAGCTATGCGGCTGTCCACAGGCCGCCCGTGCTCGAAATCATCGGTGAAATCCCTCTCCGCCTGCTTCATAGACGGGCGGCAGAGTCCCGTCCATCAGGCGGCGAGTAGCTCCTCGTCCGCAGCCACCCACGGCTCGATGTCGGGCATGGAAGAAAGCTCCGCGCAAAGTGCCGCGAAGTCGGTCTGCCGCACGAGGCGCAGCAGATCCTCGAGGCGATTGATCACGAAGTAGCTCTGCTGGAAGGCATCGGGCCGATAGCGCGTGCGCAGCACTCGGCGCAGATCGAACGCCAGCCGATGCGGCTTTGCACTCTCCAGCGAATAGTGGCTTTCCCCGAAGCTCGAGAGAATGCCGGCGCCGTAAATCTTCGGCTTGCCGTGCTCGAGCGCCAGCCCGAACTCGACAGTGTACCAGTAGAGCCGCGCGACGCGGTGCAGCTCGCCGATCTCCATAGCCTTACCGCCGAGTGAGCCGAGCTCCTGCATGAAGTCGGCGACCGCCGGCTGGGCCAGCAGCGGCACATGGCCAAACAGATCATGGAACGCGTCCGGCTCTTCCAGATAGTCGAGCTGGTTCGCCTTGCGGATGAAATTGCCGACGGGAAAGCGGCGGTTCGCCAAGTGTCCGAAGAACACCTCGTCCGGGACGATCCCCGGAACCGCGACGACTTCCCAGCCGGTTCGTGCACCCAGCTTCCGGTTGAGTTCGGCGAGATCCGGAATGCCTGGCCGCGAAAGGTGGAGCACGCCGAGCGCCTCCTCGAATTCCCGTACCGCGCGACCGTGCAGCAGCGTCTGCTGGCGCGCGAACAGCGTGTCCCACACCCAATGGTCCTCGTCGGTCAGCTCGTCCCAATGCTGCGGGACCGTCCAGTCCGACGCTGCGCCCGGCGGCGGCAAGGGGGACGCCCATGCGCCGTGGAGCTCCGGTGCTTGCCCGATATTCTGCGCATCGTTCACTGAACTTCACCTTCCCGCGCGATGATAGCGAACGTTGTCGCGTTATCCGTTCGGTCGTGAACGTCGCGCTTGAGGATCTTCAGCCCGTACAGCTCGGCTGCCGTTTCCGAGGCCAGTACCGCGCGTTCGCCGCTGACGAGCTCCTTCGCCGCCACGGCAGTGTTCGGCGCTTCCTCGACCGAGACGCCGAGTTCCGACAATGCGCGCCAACATTGCTTCAGTGCGACGGGGTGGCTGACGACTGTTCGCACTTCCTCAAGACTTGCTGAAGGAAGTCCGAGCAGATGCATGCGCACCGGGAGCACGGGCTCTCCAACGATGCGAAGATCGCTTTGCTCAATGAGTGAGCGCGCGCCCGTCTCGCCCGCCTGATTGTTGACCAGCGGAAGCATTCCGAGGTTGGCGTCACCGCGACTGACGGCATCGACCACATCGGCGAACGTTGCGAAGGCAATTGCTCGCTGATCCGGCAGGAAGCGCCTGCATGCCTCGTGCGAGAAGGCTCCTTCGGCGCCCTGGTAAGCGACGGCAGTCATGCCGCCTCCGCACGCTGTTCCGTTACCCGTGCGAGAAGCTGCGCAATCGCCTGAGCGACGTCCAGCGCCTGGCCTTCGTTGAGGCGAGGGTCGCAGTGGGTAAGATAGCTGCGGCCGAGGTCCTCCTGACCGAGCTTGCGGCTCCCCCCGAGACATTCGGTCACGTCGGAGCCCGTCATCTCCAGGTGCACGCCGCCGGCATGCACACCCTCCGCCACTGCGATCTCGAAAAAGCTCCGGATCTCCGCAACGATGTCGTGCACCATACGGGTCTTCACGCCGGCGACGGTTTGGGTGTTGCCGTGCATCGGATCGATGCTCCAGATGGCATTGCTCCCCGCCTTGTGCGTTGCCTGCATGAGCTCGGGCAGGTGCTGCGCGATCTTCGTTGCGCCAAAGCGGCCGATCAGGACTAGGCGCCCGGGCGTGTTCGCTGGATCGATGCGCTCGATCAGCCGGAGGAGGTCGTCGACTTGCATGCTCGGCCCGCACTTCAGACCGACCGGATTGCCGACGCCTCGCGCGAACTCGACATGAGCGCCGTCGAGCTGCCGGGTGCGATCGCCGATCCAGAGCATGTGCCCTGACGTCGCCCACCATTGCTCGCTCGCCTCATCGTAACGGGTGAGCGCCTGCTCGTAGTTCAGCAGCAGGGCCTCGTGGCTGGTGAACATCGACACGGGCCGCGCCGGCTCCGTGACTCCGACCTCACCATAGACACGCGGCAGGTCGGCATAGGACGCCGAGGCATAGGCCTGCAGCAGCTCGATGGTGACTTGCGCCTGCCGGTGAGCGTCGAGCAATCGCTTGGGATCGGGAGCTCTGGCCGCGGGCGTGAACGCGGGTCCGTTTACGGCATCGCCGCGGTAGCTCGGAAGCGTCAGGCCGTTGACGGTCTCAGTCGCGGAGGAGCGAGGCTTGGCGAACTGGCCGGCGATCCGGGCAAGGTGCACGACGTGCTGGTTGCCGGCTGCGCGCAGCATCGCCCCCATCCGGAGAAGCAGGTTGTAGGTGACGCGGACCTTGTCGGAGTTGAACTCGGCAAAACTTTCCGCGCAATCGCCGCCCTGGATGACGAAACCGTCACCTCTCGCAACCCGCGCCAGCGACGCACGCAAGTGGATGATGTCGGCGATCTCGACCAGCGACTCAGAGCCGCGCAGGCGTCGTTCGATGCGCGCGAGTGCCGCGGGATCGGGATAGTCGACAAGTTGCTGCGCGGGCTGGGCTCGCCAGCTCCCGGGCGACCAGTGCGATCGTTCAGGTTCCGGGCCGGTCCCTGTCGAAGCCGGCATATCGATCGCGATATCGTCCGCCGCGACGCGGCCAACGGCATAGGCGATCGGCCGGTCGTCCTCCGCCCGGACCACATCGAAGACGCGGAGGTCGCCATGCGCTTCCGTCAGCGGCTCCGGGAGGATCGCGATAGCCTCGCCGATCATCGCCGCGCGGACGGCGTGTGAGCCGGTAGCCGCCCAGCGCATCGGCACCGCGGAGCCGAAATGCGCCCTTACTCGCGACTCGAGCAGTTCCGCCTCCTCTGACGGCGCCAGCACGACCTCCAGGCTCGCCTGCGCCTGGAGGCTGTGCGCCATGATCTGCCGCCACACCTCTTCGACCAGCACCGGAGCAGCACGATTCGTCCGCGCCTTCAGCCGTTCCAGGATCTGCGCCTGCCGCAGCGGCCGGACCTTCAAGTGGCGGTCGCCTTGAGCCGTCTTGGTCGCGGCGACATCAGCCGAAATGGCGAGGCGCTGCTCGATCAGATCGAGGATCGCATCGTCAACGCGGTCGAGCTCCGCGCGCAACGCGTCGAGCTTCTGCAATTGTTGATTGGTCACTGTTGTCTCGTTCGATTGCCGCGTCTCGCGGCGGGTTACGGGTCAGATGTTTGAAGAAGCCTCCGGCCGCCCGCAGGCGTACCGGCCCGTAAACGAGACAAGATAATAGAGGCCACGAAGCGAGGTCGCGCGGATCGATCCGTTGCTCTGGCCCGTGGTCATAAACTTGCTCCGTTAAGCGCCTAAAGCATCACGTTTGCAGCAGCTTATGTCAATACGGGATCCAATTGGTAATTGCCGATTGACGTTCAGAGTCGAACAGTGCATTTTTGGGATCCCATGCTTAACCGGCTTTCACTTTTTGGCTTCCGGGCGGTCGAAACCGCCGCGATGCCGCTCGCCGGCAGCATGATCATCACGACCATTATGATGACGACGACCACGCGGATGCGGGGCGCGAGCGGCTGATAACGGTCTAAAAGATCCAAGTTCAACCGACCCGCTCCCCACCAGGCGAGCGGGTTTTTTTATGTCCGAGTTCCAGAGCTGAAAGTGAGCAGAACAATGTCGAGGGTAGTCGGAGAAGTGGCGGACCTGCCGGGGAGCGTAAACGCCAGGCGGCGGCTCTGCGTCCTAAAGTTCGGAAGCTCGGTGCTCGGGCGGGAAGAGGACTATCCGAACGTTGTTCAGGAGGTTTACCGGCACGTCCGCGACGGAGAGAAGGTCGTGGCGGTCGTGTCAGCGCTGGCGGGCGGGACGGACGCGCTTCTTGCCCAAGCGAGGAGGGTCGGTGGCGACGTCGCTCCCGACGCGCTCGTTGCGCGCCTAGCGCGGGTCGGCGAGTTGCACTCATCCGCCCTGCTCGCGCTCGCGCTGAGCAAGGCGGGGCTCCAGGCGTGCGCACTCGACCCCCATGAGATCGGGCTCCTCGCCGAAGGCTCCGCGTTGGACTCGAACCTCGTGGGACTCGACGCCGACGCGGTCTGGTCGCACATCGACGTGAACGACGTGGTGGTGGTTCCCGGGTTCATCGCAGACCATGCCCGGCATGGTGTCGTAACGCTGGGTCGCGGGGGAACCGATCTGAGCGCCGTCTTCTTCGCAGATCGGCTCGCTGCCCATCGTGTTCGTCTGATCAAGGATGTGGACGGCGTCTACGAGCAAGATCCCGCCCGCAATCGCGACGCACGGCGCTATTCCCACCTGAACTACGCCGAGGCCGAGCATGCGAGCAGCGGCCTTATCCAGCCCAAGGCGATCCGCGCGGCCGAAGAAAAGGACGTGCTGATCGAAGTCGCCGCCCTCGGCTCGGCCGAGGCGACAACGATCGCCCGCTTGCCTGCCGTGACAGCGCGCGGTTACCGGCCTGAGCGGCTGAAGGTGGCGCTCCTCGGGTGCGGCGCCGTCGGCGCGGGCGTGCTCGAACTGCTTCAGGCACAACCTGAGCTGTTCGAGGTCGGCCCCGTTCTGGTCCGCCATCCCGATAGGCATGACGAGCCCGCGTTGTTCACGGACGATCCCGAGCAAGCGCTCGCGGGCGATCCGGACATCCTCGTTGAACTCGTGGGTGGCGTCGACCTCGCGTCGGAAGCGATGCACGAAGCCCTGCTGCGCGGCGCTCAGGTAGTCACCGCGAACAAGGCGGCCGTTGCGAAGCATTGGGACTCGCTGCACGCTTCGGCCGTGCGCCACGGCGGTGGCGTCCGGTTCTCGGCCGCCGTCGGCGGCGGCGCGCCCGTGCTGGAGGCACTGCGGCGACTCAAGGGGTTCGTCGTATCCGTCGAAGGCGTGATGAACGGCACGTGCAATTACCTGCTTAGCCGCCTTGCCGAGGGCTGGAGCTTTGAACAGGCGCTGGCAAAAGCGCAGGAGCTTGGCTTCGCCGAAGCGGACCCCAGTGCGGACGTCGACGGACACGACGCAGCAGACAAGCTCTCCATCCTCGTCCGGGAGTCGTTCGGTGTCGCGCTTCACCCCAAGTGGATCGAAAAACACTCGCTGCGCGACCTTGTACCCGGAGCGGCGGCGGAAGCGCTCGAGCGGGGTGAGGTCCTGAAGCAGGTCGGCAGCTGTCGAGTGCGGCCGGACGGGAGCGTCGAGGCCGAAGTCCGCATCGTGTCGCTGCCGCAGTCGCATCCGCTGGCGCTCACGCAAAACGAGGAAAACCGCTTCCTCATCGCCGACGTCGGGGGCAATGTGCACGACATCTTCGGCAAGGGTGCAGGCAGGTGGCCCACCGCGACGGCAGTGTTCGCAGACGTGATGGACG
>DASVXN010000260.1:0-1613 GCA_036392635.1 Sphingomicrobium sp.
CTGTTCGAGGCTTCTCCCGTCGCCGAGCTCGGCCGCAACCTCCTGCAACCGAGCTGCGGCGGCAGCCCTGTCGAGCGGTTGGTCGCCGCCGGGGCCGAACACTGCCGGAAACTGGGCTGGGTCGATGCGCCCGAGGAACAAATTGCAGTCGGTGACGGTCAGCGGTCCGCCATTGCGGTAACAGGCTGGACCGGGGTTGGCGCCGGCACTCTCCGGCCCAACCCGGAAACGCATTCCGTCGAAGCGGCAGACCGACCCGCCGCCGGCGGCGACGGTGTGGATCTGCATCATCGGCGCGCGGATCCGAACGCCGGCGACGATGCTTTCGTCCGCCAGCTCGTACTGGCCCGCATAGTGCGAGACGTCGGTCGAGGTGCCGCCCATGTCGAAGCCGATCAGGCGCTCGTTTCCGTGCGGCGCGCTCGCAGCGACCATCCCGACGACGCCACCGGCCGGACCCGACAGGATCGCATCCTTGCCCCGGAAAGCCGTCGCTTCGGTCAGCCCGCCATTCGACTGCATGAAGTGGAGATCCGTTGCTTCGGGTAGACCCGCAGCGACCCGTTGCACGTAGCGCCGAAGAACCGGTGACAGGTAGGCGTCGACCACCGTCGTGTCGCCACGCCCCACAAGCTTGATCAGCGGGGCCACCTCATGGCTGACGGACACCTGCGAGAAGCCGAGCTCACGCGCGATCTCCGCCAGCCGAGTTTCGTGATCTCTGTGCCGCCACCCGTGCATGAAAAGGATCGCGAGAGCATCGATGCCGGTCTCCCTGATCGACCGCAGCGCCTCTCGCGCCTGGCTCTCGTCGAAAGGGACCAGCAGGTCGCCTCCGACGCCAACCCGCTCATCGATCTCGACGACACGCTCGTAGAGCATCGACGGGAGCACGATGTGGCGCGCGAAAATGTCGGGCCGCGCCTGGTAGCCGATCCTCAGCGCGTCACCGAAGCCGCATGTCGTCGCCAAAGCTACCCGCTCGCCCTTGCGCTCGAGCAGCGCATTCGTCGCGACGGTCGTGCCCATCCGGACCTCGGCGACAGTGCCCCCTTCGTCGGCAAGGACGCGCCGGATCGCTTCAAGTGCGGCATCCTCATACTGCCCCGGATTCTCGGACAGCAGCTTCTCGACGCGCACCCGGCCATCGGAAGCACGCGCGACGACGTCGGTGAAGGTGCCGCCGCGGTCGATGGCGAAGGTCCAGCTTGGATCCATGCCGAACCTCTAGGGCTTTTCAGCGAGCGTCTGCACCCCCTATGGGACCGGCCATGGCCATTCTTGTCACGGGCGCCGCAGGCTTCATCGGTTCAACCACCGCGCGCGCACTGCTCGAACGTGGCGACGAGGTGGTCGGGATCGACAATCTCAACGACTATTACGATCCGTCGCTGAAGCTGGCGCGCCTCGACAGGCTAAGGGAGCAGTTCGGCGAACAATTCCGCTTTGAGCGGGTCGACTTCGCCGATGCGAATGCACTGAAGCGGGCGACAGACGCGCTGGACATCGACGGCATCGTCCACCTCGGTGCGCAGGCCGGCGTCCGGTACAGCATCGAAAACCCGCAGGCCTATGTGCAGTCGAACCTCGTCGGCCACTGCAACATGCTCGAG
>DASVXN010000261.1:0-2437 GCA_036392635.1 Sphingomicrobium sp.
CCGAGGTAGAGAACGTCGCGTGCGGGCGAGACGAGATGGCCCATCGCGGCGATCTCGTCGTCGTGGTTGAGCGCGGCGTTGAGGGCCGCGGGCGCTTCCTGAAGATGAGCGACGATCTCACGCTCCTCCTCGGCGCTGAGCCGCCCTTTCGCGCGGGCTAAGTTGGCGGCGAGTGCGGCAAGAACCGCCAGCTGGCAGGTGAAGGCCTTGGTTGACGCCACGCCGATCTCCGGCCCCGCATGGGTCGGCAGCAACAGGTCCGCCTCGCGCGCCATCGAGCTGGTCGGCACGTTGACGACGACGGCGATACGCTGGCCCTGCGAACGGGCATGGCGCAGCGCGGCGAGCGTGTCGGCGGTCTCGCCCGACTGGCTGATGAACAGCGCGAGCCCGCCGGGTTCGAGCACCGGCTCGCGGTAACGGAACTCGGACGCCACATCGATGTCGACCGGCACGCGCGCGAACTGCTCGACCCAATATTTGGCGACGAGGCCGGCGTAGAAGCTGGTGCCGCAAGCGACGATCGTCAGCCGCTTGACGTCCTGCAGCTCGGCGTCCGCGACGGGAAGCGCCACCTGCCCCTCGAACGGCCGGACGTAGGTCTGGAGAGTCTGCGCAACCACGATCGGCTGCTCGAAGATCTCCTTCTGCATGTAGTGGCGGTAATTGCCCTTCTCGACCGGAGCCGAGGAAGCGCCGGACTCGACGATCTCACGCTCGACTGGCTGGTTGTCCTTGTCGAAGATCTGCACGTCCTCGCGCCGGATCACCGCCCAGTCCCCCTCGCCGAGATAGGCGATCCGCTGAGTCCACGGCGCCACCGCAAGCGCGTCCGAACCGAGGTAGTTCTCGCCGTCGCCATAGCCGACGGTCAGCGGCGCTCCCATGCGCGCGCCGATGATGAGGTCCGGATGGTCGCGGAACAGGATCGCGATGGCGAACGCGCCAGTCAGGCGTGGCAGCACGGTCGCAACCGCGTCCTGGGGCGAAGCGCCGCGCTCGACCTCTCGAGCGACCAGGTGGCCAACAACCTCCGTGTCTGTCTCGCTCTCGAACTTGCGCCCTTCGGCGATCAGCTCGTCGCGGAGCGGCTTGAAGTTTTCGATGATGCCGTTGTGCACCAGCGCGACTGGCCCGACGATATGCGGATGCGCATTGCCGACCGTCGGGGCGCCATGCGTCGCCCAGCGAGTGTGCGCGATGCCGGTGGCGCCGTGGAGCGGATGCTCGCCCAGTTCGCGAGCGAGATTATCGAGCTTGCCCTCGGCACGGCGGCGCACGAGCTCGCCATTATCGATGGTGCAGATGCCCGCGGAGTCATAGCCGCGATATTCGAGCCGCTTGAGGCCGTCGAACAGCCGCTGCGCGACATCGGACCTACCGACAATTCCAACGATCCCGCACATGCTGCTGCACTGCTCCTTTTACCCTCGGCCGAGCCAAGCTATGCCTTGGTGCGCGAGCTAAGGGGGGAGCCATGTCGCGCAAGTTAACAATGGCCGCAAGCGCGGCATTGCTGTTGATCGGGGGCTGCAAGCGCGCCGATGCGCCCGCAAGAGCGGATGCCGCCCCACCGGCGAGCTATTACGACATCACGGACAAGGCCGATGCGTGGAGTGGCGGAGCGCGCAAGATCGCGATCAGCACGCCCAAGGGTCCGCACCAGGTCTGGATCAAGCGGGTTGGCAACAATCCGAAGCTGAAGCTGCTGCTACTGACCGGCGGCCCCGGGCTGTCGCACGCCTATCTGGAGGTCATGGACAGTTACCTTCCGGCAGAAGGGGTCGAATATTACCATTACGATCAGCTGGAGACCGGCGAGAGCGACCGCCCCAACGATCCCGACCTTTGGACGCTCGCACGCTACGTCGACGAGGTCGACCAGGTCCGTAAAGCGATCGGCGGGACCAAGGAGAATTTCTGCCTGCTGGGCCACAGCTGGGGCGGAATGCTGGCGATTGAATATGCGCTCGCGCACCAGGACCAGATGAAGTGCCTGGTCATCTCCAACATGATGGCCTCCATCCCGGCTTATAATGCCTATGCCAGTAAGGTGCTGGAGCCGCGGATGGACCAGGCGGTGCTCAAGCAGATCCTCGCGATGGAAGCTTCCGGCAAGACCGAGCAGCCTGCCTACATGCAGTTGCTGCTGCCGAACTGGTACGAACAGCACATCCTGCGTCGTCCAGCCGCCCAGTGGCCCGAGCCGGTGATGCGGGCCGGCGCGAACATGAATCGCAATTTCTACGTCACGATGCAGGGGCCGAGCGAAATGGGCGCGAGCGGCCGGCTAGTGAACTGGGACCGGTTTGCCGACCTGAAGCGCATCAACGTTCCGACGCTCGTGATCTCGGGCAAGTACGACACCATGGACCCGGCCTATATGGCGGCAATGGCAAAGCAGCTGCCGCACGGGGAGCTCGCCGCCACCAATGGC
>DASVXN010000262.1:0-5407 GCA_036392635.1 Sphingomicrobium sp.
CGCCGTCCGCGGGGACCCAGAAAATCTGCTCGTACCCCGGCTTCAAATAACCCGCGCCGTCGGCGCGATAGGTGACTGCATCGATGATTTGCAGTGGGTCGGCCCATTTCGCGCCGTCGGGCTTGGCGGGGCTTGAACCGAGCCTTGGACCGTCGTCGGGCACGAACATGGAATAAGCGATGCGGCGCCCGTCGGGGGACCAGGCCATGCTGTCCGGGCCGTCGGGGAGGCCGGTGATCCGCGCGCTTTCGCCGCTCGCGATCCAGCGAACGAAGAGCTGGGGGCTCGATCCTTCGGCAGCGACATAGGCGAGGCGCGATCCGTCGGGCGACCAGCGCGGCGAGAAATAGGAGCCGCTTCCGGCCAGGAGCGGCCGCTGCTGGCCGCTGGCGACATCGACGAGCCAGATAGTCGAGCGTGCCTTGTCGGTCATGATGTCATTGGTCTTGCGGACGTAGGCAATCGTCCGCCCGTCGGGGCTGATCTGCGGGTCGGTCGCAACCTCGAGATTGAACAGGTCGGAGCCGGTGAAGGTGCGGGTGGGACCGGTCGCGGGCGCCGCGGCGGCAGGGGTCGAAAGGGCAGTGGCGGCAAGCAGGAAGGCGAGCGGAAGCGTACGGATCACTTAAGGTCCCCCGGGGGAGTGGAGGAGGCAGGATTCAACTTTCGTGAGTGTCCCGCAAGCGCTGCTCGCGAAAACATCATTCAACCAAATGGTTGACAATCGCACCGACCAGGCTCACCTTAAACCAGATGGTTGAAAATCGACTCGATACGACATTCCACGCGCTCTCCGATCCGACGCGGCGAGGCATGCTGGCGGAGCTGGCGCTCGGTGAGAAATCGATCGGCGAACTGGGCGAGCCGTTCCGCATGAGCTTCGCGGGCGCCGCCAAGCACGTGAAGGTGCTGGAAAGCGCCGGGCTGATCCGCCGCCGCAAGGAAGGCCGCAGGCAGATCTGCAGCTTGGAAGCCAAGCCGCTCGAAGAAGCCGAGCGGTGGCTCCGGCAGTGGGAGAAGTTCTGGACGGTCCGCCTGGATCGCCTCGAAGCGCTGATCGAAAGCGACAAGCAGAAGGAGAAAGACAATGGCTGAAGCGGCAACGGCAACGAAGCCGGTGGTCGAGCGAATCGGCTCGGACGGGATCCGGCTGGAGCGTCTGCTCGATGCCCCGCCCGAGACGGTCTGGCGTTATCTGACCGAGGCCGGCCTCCGCCAGCAATGGTTCATGGGCGGCACCGACGCGACGGCGGGCGGCGAGTTCGAGTTGCTCAACGATCACGATAATCTGTCGGAAGAGGCGGTCCCTTATCCGGAGAGCTATGCGCCCTACAAAGGCATGATCTGGAGCGAGAAGGTGGTGCGCTTTGAGCCGCCGCGCCTGCTGGAGACTACGTTCCAGGGCGGCAAGAACGGCACCGTGACGTATGAGCTTCACGCCGCCGGCGAAAAGACGCGGCTGGTGCTGACGCACCGCGGCATCACCAGCGGCACCGGTGCGCAGGACTTCGGCGGCGGCTGGAACTCGCATCTCACAGTGCTTCAGGAGAAGCTCGCCGGCCGCAGTGTCCGGAACTTCTGGGAGCTGCACGCCAGATCGCGCGAGGACGTCGCGAAAGCCCTCGCCTGACGCGACGAGCGGAGGCACTGGGCGGCTGCAGTCCAAAGGACCAGCTACCGTTTCATTGGTCATGGGTTTAGTCGGCTCCCCGACAAGGAGACGCGCCCATGACCGACATCAGCAAGGCAGGCACCTACCGCTTCGGCGATCGCGACGTGAAGCGCATGGGCTATGGCGCCATGCAGCTTGCCGGCCCGGGGGTGTACGGCCCGCCGCGCGACCGCGACGAGGCCATCGCCGTGCTGAAGGAGGCCGTGGCGAGCGGCGTCGATCACATCGACACCAGCGACTATTACGGCCCCTACGTCACCAACGAGATCATCCGCGAGGCGCTCTACCCGTACCCGGACGACCTGGTGATCGTGTCGAAGCTCGGCGCTCGGCGGACTCCCGACAAGGCCTGGCTCCCCGCGCTGTCGCCGGACGAGCTTCGCTCCGGGCTGCAGGACAATCTCCAACGCCTCGGACTCGAGCAGATCTACTGCGTCAACCTGCGCTGCATGGGCACCGGCCAGGGGCCGCAGGAGGGCTCGATGCGGGTTCAGCTCGAGACGATGGCGCAGCTTCAGCATGAAGGCCTCGTGCGTCACATCGGCATCAGCAACGCGACCCGCACGCAGGTGGAAGAGGCGCTGTCGGTGGTGAAGATCATCGGCGTGCAGAACCAGTACAATCTCGTCAGCCGCGAGGACGACGAGATGATCGACTGGCTGGCAGGAGAGGGCATCGCCTACGTTCCCTTCTTCCCGCTCGGCGGGTTCACGCCGCTGCAGTCGGAGGAGCTGTCGAGCATCGCGGCTGAGATTGGGGCGACGCCGATGCAGGTGGCGCTCGCCTGGCTGCTGCAGCGTTCGCCCAACATCCTGCTGATCCCCGGCACCTCGTCGCGGGGCCACCTGCGCGAGAACCTCGCGGCGGCGGAGCTTGAGCTCTCGGATGAGGTTCTCGGGCGCCTCACGAGGATCGGTGAAACTGTCGCGGCCTGAACGGCTGCATACCGCCGAAGAGCCGTAGGAACGGCAGGCAGGGGCATCCGTTAGCTTACCGACGGAGATTGCCATGTCAGAACAGCAACTTGGGCCTTCCGATATCTGGAAGGCGATCGAAGACCTGCGGATCACCATGCTGACCACGCACGAGGGAGGCGAGCTGGTCAGCCGGCCGATGTCGAGCCTCGCCCGGCCGGAGGATGGCGCCATCTATTTCGTGACGCGAATGGACGCGAAGGTCGGCGAGATCGGCCAGTCGGCGCCAGTGAACCTCGCTTATGCCGATACGGGCAAGAACCTGTACGTGTCCGTCAGCGGGCGGGCAGAGACGAGCCAGGACCGCGCGAAGCTCCGCGAGCTCTGGTCGATGTGGGTCGAGGCGTGGCTTCCGGAGGGGCCGGACGGTGAGGACGTCGCGCTCATCACGGTCACGCCCGAGCATGCGAAGATCTGGGACGCGACCAGCAGCAAGCTGATCTACGCCGGCAAGGTCCTGAAGGCCGTTGCCACGCAGCGGCCGCCAGACGGTGGCACGGTCGCCGAGGTCGAGATGAACGCGAGCGCCGAGCAGCAGCAGCAGACGCCCGACGCCGGAACGATGAACCGCTACGGCAAGGCGCTGGAAGACGCGACGGACGGTATCGAGCTGTCGAGCGCGGGCGGCGGAAGCTGATCGAGGCGGCCATGAACGTAGAACTCAAATCCCTTTCCGAGCAGGTAATCGTCATCACCGGCGCCTCCAGCGGCAATGGACTGGCGACGGCACGTGAGGCGGTCGATCGCGGTGCTCGAGTCGTGATCGCTGCGCGCAACGCCGAGGCCCTTGGGCGCGTCGCGAGCGAGCTTGGCCATGACAAGGTGGCGATGTGCCCCGCCGACGTGTCTCGCGAGGACGATGTCGAACGGATCGCGCAGGTCGCTATCGAGCGCTTCGGCGGCTTCGACAGTTGGGTGAATAATGCGGCTGCCGCCACTTACGGCCGGGTCGAGGAAATCTCAGTCGAAGACCACCGGCGCATCTTCGACGTGAATTACTTCGGCGTGCTGATGGGGTCGCTGGTGGCTGCTCGGCACCTCAAGGCGCGCGGCGGCGGCGCGATCGTCAACATCGGCTCGGTACTGTCCGACCGGGCGATGATCCTGCAGGGGCCGTACTCGGCGTCCAAGGCCGCGGTCCAGGCGGTGACGGATGCCCTGCGCATGGAGCTGGAAGAGCAGGGCGCACCGATCTCTGTCACGCTGATCAAGCCCGGCTCGATCGACACGCCCTATCCCGAGCATGCGAAGAACCTGATGGACGAGCCGCCGCGCCTGCCGCCGATGCTTTATGATCCGGCGCTGGTCGCCGACGCCGTCCTGTTCGCCTGCGAGCACCCGAGGCGTCATCTGTACGTCGGCGGCAGCGGGTATCTCGTGTCGCTCGCCGGCCGGTTCGCGCCGCGCCTGACCGATGTGGCGATGGAGATGTTCGGCGTCGGCGTGCAGCAGAAGCCGGGCGATCCAGGCGACGAAGCCAAGCGCGACAACCTCCACGAGGCACGCACGGACGGCGAGGAGCATGGCGACCAGGACGTCTATGTCCGCAAGACGAGTATTCTCCTGGAAGCGCAGAAGAACCCGCTCAACGTGCCCGGCGCTGCCGCCCACGCGCTGTTCGACTTTGGCCGGTCGATCACAGGGCGCCGCCGCAGCTAGGAGCCAGCCATGGACGACGAACGCATCCGCGCTTTCGAACGCGACCTCTGGATCGGCGGGGAAGAAGTCTATCGCGAGCGGGTCTCACGCGATTGCCTCATGGTCCTCCCGGCCGAGCCCTACGTCTTCAGCGGCGAGGACGCGATCCGCGCCGTCGCCGACACGCCACGCTGGGAGCAGGTCGACCTCAACGACTTGCGCGTGAGCCGTCCGCAAGACGGCATGATCGTGATCGCCTATGAGGCCCGCGCGTCACGCGGCGCGGAGCATTATCGGGCTTATTGCACCTCGACCTACCGGCGCCGGGGACATGAGGACTGGGAAGTCGTCCAGCACCAGCAAACGCTGGGGCTCACGCACTAAGCTCAGACATCAGACCTCCGACGTTCCCTCAGCAGTTCGTGCGATGGCCCTTGGCAACGCCGTTAGGATCCGACTTCCCGTAACCGTGACCGAGCGAGCTGTCGGTTCCGTCAACGATGCCCGCACTCCTGTCGATGGAGCAGCCGATACGGTCGCCGAGGGAAAAGGCGGCGAGCGCCATCGAGCCGCCCACGATCGCTAGGACGAGTGCATATTCGGCCGCAGTAGCCGCACACCGATCATCATACACGCGACGGATCGCTTGCCAGACTATCGTAAGAATTCCTCAATCCCCCAAGCACGCTGACTTTCGTTAAACCTCAATTAATTACGTCAACGCCGCAACCTTACCTTTGGACAAGGGGTCGGCACCTGTCCTGTTCTGGGGCTTGCTGTTGAGTCCGACGTTTGGGCCTGTCCGGGAGACACTGCTGAACGGTAAGGTTAACGCGGATTTAACAGACAGCTATATTGCCCCACATCGACTCTGTGGACGGGGGCAAACATGACACACAGGTCTCTACTCGCTGCTGCACTTATCTGTGCAGGTACTGTCGCGCAGGCGGGCGGTCCTTCGATCGCTTACGTAAAAGCCGGCAGCACGGCAGACGAACTCTTCCTCGTTGAACCTAACGGAACGGCGCTGACAAAGCTCTACACGACACCGCGCAAGACTCGCATCAGCACCTTGGATCTGAGGCCGAGCGGTAATGAGATCGCCTTCTCCCAGCAGTGGCGG
>DASVXN010000263.1:0-2741 GCA_036392635.1 Sphingomicrobium sp.
GTCCGAGAGGTCGGAGGAGGCGACGGTGGCGGACCGCTGGCCCACGAACAGGCGAAGGCCGATCTCCTCACCCTCGGACCGGCTGACGTTCTCGAGATCGCCGAGGCGGACCTCGACGCTGGTCGAGCGGCTGCCGCCGTACAGCGCGTCGGCTGCGGTCGCGCCGGCGGCCATGCCGCGCTCGACAAGGGTCTCGGCCAGGCGCCGCGGGTCATCGGGTGATTGCATGCCGGAGGCCCTAATGCGCGGAGAGGCCGACGACCAGCATCGCCGCGCAGACCAGCAGGCCGCAGCTGCGATTGGACCTGAACAGGCGCAGCGCGAGCTCGCCATCGCTCGGGTCCGCCCGGAGCGCCTGGTTGGCGAGGTGTAGCGCCGCGGGGACGAGCGTCAGCAATGCGAGCCAGTCCGGCCGCACGCTCCAGATGGCGGCGCCCCACAACAAGATTGCTATGGCGTAGAAGACGCCGACGCCCAGTGCTGCCTTGCTGCCTAGGCGCCGCGCCGATGACTTCACGCCGACCAAAGCATCATCCTCGATGTCCTGAATCGCGTAGAGCGTATCGTAGCCGATCACCCAGGCAATGCTCCCGAACCACAGCAGCCACATCGACAGGTCGAGCGTGCCGGTCACCGCGGGCCAGCCCACCAGCGCACCCCAGGAGAAGACCAGCCCGAGCCAAGCCTGCGGCCACCAGGTGATCCGCTTCATGAAGGGGTAGGCCGCGACGGGTGCGACGCTCGCAAGCGCGACGAGAGCGGCGATCGGGCGCAGTTGCAGCAGCACGACAAGCCCGATCAGGCACAGGAAACCGATCAGCAGCCAGGCCGAGCGAAGCGACACACGCCGGCTCGCGAGCGGCCGCAAACGCGTGCGCTCGACCTTCACGTCGAGGTCGCGGTCGACGATGTCGTTGTAGACGCACCCGGCGCTGCGCATCGCGAACGCTCCGAGGCCGAACCACAGGAACAGGTCCCACCGGCCGCCTACGCCTGCCAGCGCGACGCTCCACGCACAGGGCCAGTAAAGCAGCCAGGTGCCGATCGGGCGATCGAGCCGCATCAGCGATGCGTAGGGCCGGACGCTCGGCGGCAGCGCGCCGATGAGGCCGCGCCGCTCGCTGTCGGGAACGATGTCGCTGGTCGCCGTCACCTGCTCGCGGTTAGCGGCAAGTTCGCGCCTTGTCTTGCAGGCGGTGAACCCGCGTGCGGACGGCTGTCACTAACCCTTGGAGCGGTGGTCGGATGCTGGCCTCATCGGCATCACTTCCGCCGCGGCGGGCGCCTCGCCGGCCGGCTGCCAGAATGCCCAGCTGGCATCCACATGGAGGGGCGCTCGCTCGCGGCGCGAAGATGCCCTACGCCGCGATTATGCCCGCTACACCCGCATGGCCGCCGAAGAGCCTGCCTCGCCTGTTCGTCCGCAGCGCATTGAGCGAAGGCGCGCAGGTCGAACTGGATGCGGGCCAGGCCAACTATCTCGGCAATGTCATGCGATTGGGCACCGGCAGCGATCTGCTCGTGTTCGACGGGCAGTCCGGCGAGTGGATGGCGCGGGTCGTCGAGGCGGGGAAGAAGCGGATGACGCTCGCCGTGGAGCAGCGCACTCGCGACCCGGAGACTGTCCCAGACGTCTGGCTCGCGTTCGCGCCCGTGAAGCGGGCGCAGACCGACTGGCTCGTCGAAAAAGCGACCGAGCTCGGCGCAGCACGGCTGCTGCCGGTGATCACGCAGCGGACGATCGCAGAGCGCGTAAAGCTCGAGCGGCTCGAAGCGATCGCAATCGAGGCGACCGAGCAGTGCGGGCGTACTCGGCTGCCGGAGATCGCAGAAGTCGTCACGCTCAAGCAATTGCTCACGGGACGCGACACTGAACGTCGGCTCTACTTCGCCGATGAGACCGGTGGTGGGAGCGTGGCCGGAGCTTTCGCGGCGGGCGCGGCGCTGATCCTGGTAGGGCCGGAGGGCGGGTTCACGCCGGAAGAGCGTGATCTGATCCGTGCAGCGCCAAATGCCGTCCCGATCTCGCTTGGTCCTCGTATTCTCCGGGCGGAGACCGCCGCGCTCGCCGCATTGGCGGCGTTCATGACGGTGGCGGGCGACTGGCGCTCTTATTGACACATAAGTTAGACCCACTGGCGCCGCGCGAGCCACGCAGCTAATCGCGCGCAGCCATGACGACCCGCACCGACGACAGCGCCAGCCCGCTCATCGAGAGCCGCGACGACCTGCTGTCGGTGTTCTCCAAGGGCGAAAAACCCGCCAACCGGTGGCGTATCGGGACGGAGCACGAGAAGTTCGTCTACCGCACTGCCGACCACCGTGCGCCGTCGTGGGAAGAGCCGGGCGGCATTCGCGACCTGCTGATGGGGCTGACGGAGTTCGGCTGGCAGCCGGTGCTCGAGCACGGCAAGGTGATTGCTCTGTCGGGCAAGGACGGCACTGTCAGCCTCGAACCGGCGGGCCAGCTGGAGCTTTCGGGCGCTGCGCTCGAGAACCTGCACCAGACCTGCGCCGAGGCGAACCGCCACCTTGAGCAGTGCAAGACCATCGGTGAACGGCTCGGGCTCGGCTTCTTGGGTCTTGGCATGTGGCCCGACAAGGCGCGCGCCGACCTCCCGCGCATGCCGAAGGGCCGTTACGCGATCATGCTCAACTACATGCCAAAGGTCGGCAATCTCGGCCTCGACATGATGCTTCGCACGTGTACCATTCAGGTTAATCTCGACTATTCGTCGGAA
>DASVXN010000264.1:0-3780 GCA_036392635.1 Sphingomicrobium sp.
AATCGAGCGCGTTGACGCCGATGAAAAGGTCACGGGCGCCGCTCGCTTCCGCCAGTCCGAGTGCGAGGCTGAGGAAGATCGTGTTTCGGGCCGGCACATAAGTGACCGGTATGCCCTCGCCCACGCCTCCTTTTGGAACGGCGATGTCGCTGGTCAGCGCCGACCCGCCGAACGCGCGCAGGTCGAGTGGCAGGACGATGTGCCGGTCGGCCAGCTGATCAGCGATCCTGCGCGCTGCTTCGAGTTCGACACGGTGCCGTTGATTGTAGTCGACGGTCAGCGCGATCACGGAATGGCCCCGTTCGCGCGCAATGCCTGCGCAGACCATCGAGTCGAGCCCGCCCGAAAGAAGGACCACCGCGCTCTTCACAGCTTGATCCCGAGCTTCGGCGCGCCCCAGAAGAACAAGGCATAGAGCGCCAGCGTGCCGGCTACCGCGATGGCAAGAGCGGTCCAGAAGGCCACGCCGGAGCGCAGAAGCTGTGGCAGGGCAAGGAACAGCGGCAGGGAGGGCAGAATGAACCAGAAGGTGCTCCCCGCCAGCGCCGCCACGCGCTCTGTGTTGCCGGTGTCGCGATAGAGCCAGATCATCGCGAGCAGGGATGTCAGTGGGAGCGAAGCAAGAAGCCCGCCCCACCCAGGATAGCGGCGCGCCACTTCGGAGATCGCTGCCACGAGGATGCCGGACAGGGCAGCCTTGATGAAGAGGTAAAGCATGGGCGGCCACTTAGAGAGTGCAGCGCCTCAAAAGAAGGGCCGCCGGTCAGGAGACAGGCGGCCCAGGTATCGAGCCGTGCAGCCCGATTGGGAGGAAAGCGTGCCAAATCCGGCACGATTCTTCCTTAGCTCAACATGGTTAAACGAGGCCTTAATGGCGCGTTACAGATGCGCCTTTCGCGCAATCGTCGACCCGGCGCGCCTGCAGGACATAGTTGAAAGGAAGCCCTCCGGAGATCCCCTGCGTGCTGATCCGCAGCGACCGCGGCGTGATCACGTCGACCTGGCTGTGGCCGAATCCCGCGCCTCCGCAGCTATATTCGATCGAGGCGGAACTGCCGGCATCTTTCGAAACCTTGGCGCTGCACGTAGCCGCCCGATGCTCGAAACGGGCGAGCGCCGCGACGTCCGCAACGCACTCGCGCACCGGCGTGCTGCTCCCGGGAGCGCCGCTGATCTCCCACAATCCGCCCTGCGCCTGCCCGAGCGCCGACGGGCCGGCCGCCGCCATAAGGATCATGGCGCCTCCAGCCAGGGTGCTGAACAGGGTCAAGGTCGACATGCGAGCCATCCAACCCCCGTTTAGTGGCCGCCGGTTAACGTTCGGTCGCCCAATGCGCTTCTGCGCCGAGTCAGGTCAACTCCCGAGGTTCGATCGGAAAGCTCGATGAGCAGAATGCGCAGTCGACGCGGATGAATCCATCCTCTCCGACCATCGCCTCGCGCTCGTCCGCCGGGAAGCGCGCAATAACCGACCGCACATAGTCCGGATCGCACCGGCACCCGCGGCTGAGCGGCACACTGCCGAGCGTGCGCACCTCTTCCTCTTCGTGGAACAAGCGCCAGATGAGGTCCTCGAGCGGCAGCTCCGCGTCGGTCAGCTCCTCGCCCTTCACCGATCCGGCCAGGATCGCGACGTGCGGCCAATCCGGGTGATCGAGCCGGGTATGCAGGCGCTCCCGGCCCTCTTCGCCCTCGGGTAGGTGCTGCAGCAGCAAGCCGCCGGCGAACCAGTGATCGCCACGCTTCTCGGCAGCGAGTCGAACAAGGCTCGGAATCTGCTCCGACTGGGCGAAATAGCTTTGCGCGGCCTCGGCCAGGTTCTTGCCCTCCAGCGGCACGATGCCTTGATACCGCTCCTTGGCTACCGGCTGGTCAAAGGTGATGGCGAGATAGCCCTTGCCGAACAGCTCCTTGAGGCCCGGGTCCTTAGTGGCATCGGCCAGCCGCTCGCGATCGTGCCGCACGTATCCGCGCAACTCGCCGCCGAGATAATCGCAGACCATCAGGTCGATGATCCCGCCCTCGGTCTGCGCCTGGAAGGTGAGCTGGCCCTCCGGTTCCTTGAGCAGCGAGCCCAGCAGCGCCGTCAGCGTCAGTGCTTCGGCAAGAAGCTTCTCGATGATCGGCGGGTAGCCGTGGTTGGCGAGCACGGTGTCGACCACCGGCCCGAGCCGGGCGATGCGCCCGCGGGCATTGCGCGAAGGAATGGCAACGCCAAGCGCGGCGTCCATGGAAAGCGAAACTGGAGGCATGGCTTCTAGATGGTTTCGGCGAACCGAATGCGCAACCTCACGACCCTGGCGAAGCCGCCGACCCGGCGAGCAGCCCGCCGTCAATATCGAACTCGGAGCCGGTGATGTACGGCGCCTCGTCCGACGCAAGGAAAACGACGAGGGCGGCAACCTCCTCCACTCGTCCGAAGCGCTTCAACGGCGTTTCCTTGACCGTCGCGGCCATCCTGCGGTCGCGATCGGGTCCGTCACCCAGCATTGCGTCCCACATCGCTGTCAGGATCGCCGCCGGGTGAACGGAATTGCAGCGGATCTCCATGCCTTGTTGAGCGCACCACAGGGCAACGGTCTTCGTGTGGTTGCGGATTGCTGCCTTGGAAGACGCATAGGCAGCGGCCCCCGGGATGCCGACGAGGCCCGAACGCGACGACATGTTGATGATCGAGCCGCGCCCCTGAAGGCGCATCGCGCGGATCGCGGCGCGGCAACCCAGAAACGTCCCATCGAGATTGATCCGGTGAACCCGGTGCCATTCGTTCAGCGTGCAATGCTCGGGATCATGAACCGCCGGGCCGTCCTCAAGGCCCGTGATGCCCGCATTGTTGACCAGGATATCGAGGCGGCCCTCCGCCGCGATCAGATCGTCGACGACAGACCAGTCCGCTTCACATCCGACGTCGAGGCGAGCGAAGCGATGGCGCCCGCCTAACTCCTCGACGAGCGCCCGGCCAGCGGCCTCGTCGATGTCCGTGACCCAGACGGTAGCTCCCTCGCGGTCGAACGCGCGAGCGATCCCTTCACCGATCCCGCGCGCGGCGCCCGTGACGAGCGCAATCTTGCCGGCGAGCCGCCCCGTCACGCCGCCTCCGCAGGCACCTCATATTCGCTCGCGGCGGCGGACAGCGTCTCGACGAACTCGCGGATATGGCTTTCCTCGATGTTCAGCGGCGGGAGGACGCGCATCACGTTGTCGCCGGCAGCGACGGTCAGCAGTCCCTTGGTACGCAGGTAAGTCACGAACGCGCGGCTGTCCGTCTTCATCTTGATGCCGAGCATCAGGCCGACCCCGCGAACGCTGTCGAAGATGTCGTCGTGGTTCGGGATCATCTGCTCGAGAGCCGAGCGCAGGCGCTCGCCCTTCTGGGTGACCTTCGCGAGGAACTCCTCGTTGGCCACAATGTCGAACACCGCCTGCCCGGCGGCCATCGCGAGCGGATTTCCGCCATAGGTGGACCCGTGGGTCCCGACGACCATTCCCCCCGCTGCCTTCTCCGTGGCAAGGCAGGCGCCCATCGGGAAGCCGCCGCCAATGCCCTTGGCGCTCGCCAGGATGTCCGGTTCGATCCCGTACTGCTCATAGGCGTAGAGCGTGCCGGTACGAGCAACGCCGCACTGGACCTCGTCCAGCACCAGCATCAAGTCGTTGTCGTCGCAAGCCTTCCTCAGGCCGGCCATGAATTCCTTGCTCGCGGGACGAATTCCGCCCTCGCCCTGCACCGGCTCAACCAGGAAGCCCGCGGTATGCTCGTCGATCGCCGCAAGCGCGGCG
>DASVXN010000265.1:0-7933 GCA_036392635.1 Sphingomicrobium sp.
GAGCTGGGCGGCGAGGATCTTGTTGGGGGCAATGATCAGGGCAGGCCGCTGCAGGGTCTCTATGACCTTGGCCATCGTGAAGGTCTTGCCGGAGCCAGTGACGCCGAGGAGCACCTGGCTCGCCTCGCCATTCTCGCCAAAGCCTTCAACAAGTTCGCGGATGGCCGTGGGCTGGTCGCCCGCGGGTTCGTAGTCCGCAACGAGCTTGAACCGCTTTCCGCCCTCGGCCTTCTCGGGCCGTGCGGGCTTGTGAGGAACGAAGGCTTCAGTCGTCTCGGGCTCTGCGAGACTCGTTCGAATTGCGATGGCCATCAGCAGCTATATGGTGCTCGAGGGTCGATCATAACAGTCCGTGCAGAGACTCTCCCTCCCCTGCTACGGCAGCATCGGTGAGTGACGAAGAAGCTTCGCGCTGTTGGCTCTGCGGACGGCCGCTGGGACGGCGCATCGAATATCATCATCCAGTTCCGAAAAGCCGCGGCGGTCGGGAGACCGTGCCGGTGCATCCGATCTGCCATCGAACGTTGCACCGCACATTCTCGAACGCCGAGCTTGGGGTGTTCGGCGACAGCGCGGCGACTATCCGTGCCGACCCGCGGATCGGGCGGTTTCTGGCCTGGATCGCGAACAAGGACCCGGACTTCCACGCACCGACGCACAAGCGGCGCTGACGAGGGATAACGAACGGCAGTAATGCGTTACACCTCCGATATGACGCGCGTCACCGTGCTCCTCAATCGCGGCGGCGGCGCCGTCCGGGCCGACCCGAACGTGGGCGACAAGGTCGCTAAGGCGCTCCGCGCGGCGGGGCTCGATGCCAACGTGGAGCTGATCGAAGGCGGCGACTGCGCCGTGCGAGCTCGCGCGATCAGCGAGCGAGGCGACGAATTGCTCGTCGTCGGCGGCGGTGACGGCTCGATCAGCGCCGCGGCATCCGCGCTCGTAGGCACGGAGACGCTGCTCGGTGTCCTGCCCTTGGGCACTCTCAACCATTTCGCGCGAGACCTCGGCATCCCCACGGATCTCGGCGAAGCGGCGAGTCTCATCGCGTCGCGCAAGGACCGGCGCGTCGACATTGCCGAGATGAACGACCGCCTGTTCATCAACAATAGCGCGATCGGCCTCTATCCCTTGATGGTGCTCGACCGCGACCTTCAGCGGAAGAAGCTCGGCCGGAGCAAGCGGCTCGCGATGATCGTCGCGTCGGTGCGCACCCTCGCCCGCTTCGGCCACCAGCGGCTGACGCTCACGGTCAACGACGAACAGGCGCGGATCGACACGCCGCTGCTGTTCGTCGGCAATAACGATTATCGGCTCGACATCGGCGCCGCCGGGCAGCGCGACAGCCTCGAGGATGGCCGCCTCAGCGTCTATGTCATGCGCAAGAAGACACGGCGCGGCTTCGTCGCGGCGAGCATCCGCGCCTTGCTCAACCGCGAACGACAGGATGACATGGTGCGGCTCGAAAATGTCGAACGGCTGCGCGTGGACGCGCGGCGCTCTGTGCTCGCCGTGTCGCTCGACGGAGAAGTGGTGGGCGCGGAGACGCCTCTGACGTATAAGATCCGCAAGAAGGCGCTGCGCGTGATCGCGCCCTGAGGGAACCGGGCGGCGGGTCGCCGGGTTCGCGGCGCACGACGAAGAGGGTGAATGGCTAGCCAAGCTCGACTGGGATGGACCGAACTCACGCGCGCGAGGGCGCTGCGCGTGTCCGGCATCCTGATCATCCTCGTGGGCATTGCAGCTGCACTGCTGCCGGCGGGCAAGACCATCTCCTCGGACATGATCGGCGGCCTGCTGATCGCGACCGGCCTGATCGAGACACTGGCGGGCTCGCTGAGGCATGGCACGCGGCCGTTCGTGATGGCCGCCGGGACCGTCACCGCTCTGGCAGGGCTGCTTTTCATCACCAACCCGGAAACGCATTTCTTTCCGCGGGTCTGGCCGATTATCGGCTGGCTACTGATCCGGAGCCTGATCCTTGGTGCCGCAGCGGCGGAGACGGGTGGCGCGGTGCGGGGCTGGACGGCCTTTTCGGCGGCCATCGACTTCCTGCTCGCCATCCTGCTGATCACCGGCCTGTCGATCTCGACGATCGTCATCAACGTCTTTGGCCCGACCCGCGAATTGATCGCGACCTTCGCCTGGGTGCTCGCGGCCAGCTTCGTGGCGAATGGACTGCTGCAACTGCAGGTCGCGAGCTGCGCCGAGGAGTCCTCGGGCTAGCAGCCCACAAGCGGCTCGTGCATATCGCCCCGCGTGTTCGAAAGCTCCCCTGACCTATCCGTCAACACGGTCGCCGAGATCGTCCGGGTGGCGCTCGCGCCCGTGTTCCTGCTCAGCGGTATCGGCGCGTTCCTGAACGTCCTTGCCTCGCGGCTGGCGCGAATCGTCGACCGCTCGCGCCAGCTCGAGCCGCTGCTGCTCGCGAGCCGAGGCGCCGAGCACGACCGGTGGGTCAACGATCTCAAGGTGCTCGACAAGCGAATGTCGCTGATCAACTGGGCGACGGGCCTGACCGTCACCTCCGCGCTCTTCACCTGCGTCGTCGTCATCCTGCTGTTCGCGGCGAACCTGGTCCGGACGCATCTGGGCACCGAGATCGCGTGGCTGTTCATGGCGTCGATGGTCACGATCGGCGCAGGCTTTGGCGTTTTCCTCGTGGAAACGACGGTCGCAGCCCGCGCCGTTCGCGTCCGGTCGGAGCTGCTGCAGCACGAAGCGGACGAGGCTTAACTTCACGTTATCCCCTGCTCCGCTTTACGGTAGCAAAAACAGGGGAGAGCAGCAGATGCGCATATCGTACTTGAGCGGACTTGCCGCCGCTACTGTCCTGGCCGGAGCCTTCGCCAGCCCCGCCTTTGCCCAACCCGAACCCGACATGCCGCCGGTCCCGAAGATCAGGGCAGCCAAGCCGGCCCCCAACTTCGAAGCAATGCTGAGCATCCTCGACAAGATGTTCCCGCCACAGCCGGAGCCGGATCCGGCCCGGCTTGTCCTTGCGCGGACGTCAGTGCAGGCGATGTGGCCCGATGGAGCCTACGGGAGGATGATGAGCGGCTTCATGAGCAACATGTTCAATGGCGTCATGCAGATGAAGCCGGCGGATTTCGACGCTCTCTCTAACAAGGCCGGCAAGAAGACGAGTGCCGCCCTGGACTCGCGGTCGCTGCATGACCAGGTCGCGGCCAAGGACCCCTATTTCGACCAGCGAATGACGGCGATGCGCGGCGTGATGGACGAAGAATTCGGGAAGATCTCCGCGCTCGTCGATCCGCGCATGCGTGAGGGGCTTGCCCGCTCCATGGCGCGACGCTTCGACGGGCGGCAGCTTGCCGACATCAACGCCTTCTTTGCGACGCCGAGCGGGCGGGCGCTGGCGAGCCAATATATGCAGCTCTGGTTCGAGCCCGACACGTTGCGCTCAATGATGCGGGCGCTGCCGGAAATGATGAAGCTGATGCCGGACGCAATGGAGAAGTTCAAAGCGGCGAACGACAAGTTTCCGAAGCCGCCCAAGTCGGCGCCTGCCAAGCACTAGGAGCGCCGCCTCGACAACCAGCGGCGCCTTTCCTATCGGCTGAGCCTCGAAACAGGGAGCCCAGCATTACCATGACCTCAGCCGGCCCGGCAGCATCGCACGTCCTCGACCGCGTCCTCGTGCTGGAGATGGTCCGGGTGACCGAAGCCGCCGCGATCGCCGCGTCCAAGCTGATCGGCCGGGGTGACGAGAAGGCTGCCGACGCTGCCGCCGTCGAAGCGATGCGGGGAGCGCTGAACGAGCTGCCGTTCGATGGCACCGTGGTGATCGGCGAGGGCGAGCGCGACGAAGCGCCGATGCTGTACATCGGCGAGCGGGTCGGCTCGGCGCAGGATGGCGGTCCGCAGATCGACATCGCACTCGATCCGCTCGAGGGCACGACGCTTACGGCAAAGGCCGGGCCGAATGCCCTCGCAGTGCTTGCGATCGCCGAGAAGGGCTGCCTCCTCAATGCGCCGGACACCTACATGGAGAAGCTCGCGATCGGGCCCGGCTATCCCGAGGGCACGATCGATATCACGCGCTCGGTCGGCGACAACATCCGTGCCATCGCCAAGGCGAAAGGCGTCGAGCCGGCCGACATTACGGCCTGCGTGCTCGACCGTGACCGTCACGAAGGCATCATCGCTGAGCTTCGGGCCCTCGGCTGCGGCGTTCGGCTGATCCCCGACGGCGACGTGGCGGGGGTCATTGCCACTGCCGATCCGGACACCGGCATCGACGTCTACATGGGTACGGGCGGCGCTCCCGAGGGCGTGCTGGCGGCGGCAGCGCTGCGTTGCGTGGGCGGGCAGCTTCAGGGACGCCTGGTCTTCCGCAACGACGACGAGGTCGCGCGGGCACGCCGCTGGGGCATCGACGATCTGGAGCGCGTCTACACGCTCAACGAAATGGCGAAGGGTGACTGCATCTTCGCGGCAACCGGCGTGACGGACGGATCTTTGCTCAAGGGCGTTCACCGCGGCAAAGGCTGCGTTACGACGGAGAGCGTCGTGATGCGCGCAAGCACGGGAACGATCCGGCGGGTATCCACAGAATATCATGACCTTGCGCATCGCGGACTCTAGACCGCCGACACGCACGCCTTAGTTTCTGCAGCCGTGGCGACCGGGGCATTCAACATTGATCGATCCGTCAGCGGGCAGCCGTGGCGCTGGCGCCGTGCGCCAGATCAGGGGCTGGGCATGGACGCGCTCGTCGACGAGCTGCTGCTCGCGCGTGGGGTGGCTCGCGAAGACCTTGCCCGCCATCGCGAGCCGCGAATCCGCGACTTCCTGCCCGATCCCAGCTGTTTCCAGGACATGGACAAGGGAGCACAGCGGCTCGCCGACGCTGTCCAGCGCGGCGAGACGATCGCCATCTTCGGCGACTATGACGTTGACGGGGCGACCAGCGCGGCACTGCTCGTCCTGCTGCTGCGCCGCCTCGGCTCCGAGCCGATGGTCTACATTCCCGATCGGCTGATGGAGGGATACGGGCCCTCCGGCAAAGCACTCGTGGAGCTGAAGGCGAAGGGCGCGAGCGTGGCAGTGTGCGTCGACTGCGGCGCGCAGGCTTTCGACGCGCTGGCGGAAGCAAAGGCGGCCGGCCTCGACGTCGTTGTCGTCGACCACCACCAATGCGCGAGCCTGCTCCCGGTTGCCCATGCGCTGATCAACCCCAACCGGCTGGACGAGAGCGAGGACGGCGCAGCCCATGGCCATCTCGCGGCCGTCGGCATGGCCTTTCTGCTCGGCGTCGCACTGGTCCGCGAGCTTCGGTGCCGTGGCTTCTTCAAAGCTCTTGCCGAGCCAAAGGTCATCGACCTGCTCGACCTCGTGGCGCTCGGCACGGTAGCCGATGTGGCTCGCCTCAAGAGCCTCAACAGGGCGTTCGTGACGCAGGGGCTGCGCGTGATGGCGGCGCGCCAGAACGTCGGACTGGCGGCGCTTGCGGAGGCCGCTCGGCTGGTGAAGGCGCCGAGCTGCCGCGATCTTGGCTTCGCGCTCGGTCCGCGCATCAATGCCGGAGGGCGGGTCGGGAAGTCCGACCTCGGCGTGCGCCTGCTGACCTGCACCGATCCCGAGGAAGCCCGAAGCATCGCAGCCGAGCTGGACCGTTTGAACGAGGAACGGCGCGCCATCGAGATGCTGGTTTGCGAGCAGGCCGAGGCGCAGGCGCAGGAGCAGGCGGACGCGCCGGTGATCACCGTGATGAGCGGCGGCTGGCACCAGGGCGTGATCGGGATTGTCGCGGGGCGCATCAAGGAACGGTTCGGGCGTCCGGCGATCGTCATCGCCGAGACGGAGGACGGCACGGGCAAGGGGTCCGGCCGCTCGATCTCGGGCGTCGACCTCGGAGCGGCGGTGCTTGCGGCCAAGGACAGCGGCTTGCTGATCGCCGGCGGCGGGCATGCGATGGCCGCCGGACTGACGTTGCCTGCCGGAGGGCTGGAGCGGCTGCGGGATTTCCTGAACGACCGTCTCGCCGCCGACGTGGAGAAGTCGCGCAGCGACCGGGCACTGCTTCTGGACGCGCTGCTCGCTCCTGGAGGCGTGGCGGCCGGCCTTTGCGATGCTCTCGACGCCGCCGGGCCCTACGGCGCCGGTTGGCCGAGTCCGCGTGTGGCTGCCGGGCCCGTCCGACTGCTCCGCACCGGCGTGGTCGGCGATGGCCATGTCCGTGGCCTCGGCTGCGGCGACGATGGCAAGAGCTTCAAGTGGATTGCCTTCCGGAGCGCCTCCACTCCGCTCGGCCAGGCGCTGCTTGCCTCTGCCGCCGATGCCCGCTGGTGGCTCGCCGGAACGATCAAGCGTGACGAATGGAATGGCGGCAATGCCGCGGAGATGCATCTTGAGGATGCCGCCCTCGCTTGACGGTCCGAAGCCCCTCGCCTAACGCGCACACCGCTCTTGAGCGGCCCCATCGTCTAGCGGTCTAGGACGTCGCCCTTTCACGGCGAAAACACGGGTTCGAGTCCCGTTGGGGTCACCAACAGAGTCGCGCGACACCTGACGCGACTGCAGGAACTGCATCAGCTTCATACAATTATGCATTTGCGTTGCCGCGAGTGCTGCATCACATTTGTTCGCAGGAGGGGAGCATAGACGCCCAAGAGGAGGTCAACATGCTCCGTATCGTTACTGCTGCACTACTTGCATTGATTGTTGCAGAGCCTGCATCTTCTGCGCCGCTACAGGTCTATGATGGCTCTGCAGATGGCCACAGGTACAACTATACTGTGGAAGCTGTCGGGAAGAACTTTCTTCGTCTGTCCGGGACCATGCTCGACAGCGGCCAGGGCTTCGTTCTGCTTGTCTCGCCCGACGGCGAGGTGACCGGCAACTTCGGCTACAGCCCTGTTGCGTTCAAAGTCTCGAAGACGACGCGCGACAAGGCGGCTGCGGCGATCGCGGCGCAGGCGATTGCCGCAGAGGGCGAGACGCTGACGACTGCATCACGCTGACGCTTGGCGCGAGGGAGCCTCTTCCTCCGCCTCGCCGAAGAGTTCGAACAACCAATCGTGGAATAACCGCACCCCCCGGCGCTCCAGGGCGCCGGGCGGGCATGCGAACCAGTAAGCGTAGGGACTGGCCGCGCTTCCACCGAAGATACGGACCAGCCGGCTGTCGGATGAAGTCGCGAGGTGGCTTTCCATCATGAAGGCCACGCCCATCCCCTCGGCCGCGGCGTCGAGGATCAACTGACCGGCATCGTAATAGCTGATGTGCGCCGGCTGCAGGTCAGGGTAGCCGAGTGCCTTCTTCCACGCGTCGAAGGCGTCGGGCATGTCGCGATGAAGCAGCACGGGCATCTCCCGGATCCGCTGCGGCTCGAGCAGGTGGTCTTCGCCCCCGAGCAACGAGCGCGCGCCGAGGGCCACGATGCGGCCGCGGTTGAGCATCCGCGTGTAATGCCGCTCGTCGCTGATCTCATCCGTGATGGCGATCGCCGCGTCGATGCCCTCGCCGAGCCGAGAGATCCGGTTAGCGCCCGTATCGACGTCGATCACCAGGTTGGGATGCCGTTGCCGAAGCGAGGGCAGCGCGGGCATCAGCCGCTGAGAGGCGAACAGCGACGGCACCGCAATCCGGATACGCATGGCCTTCGGGCTGTCGGTCGCGCGCTCGATCGCGACCGAAATGGAGTCCAGGTGAGGCTCGATCTCGGCGAGCAACGCCTGGGCGCGGGCATTCGGCACGACCGCGTTATGGGCACGCTCAAACAAGGGCGCGCCGACGAACTGCTCCAGCGACTGGATACGGCGCGTGAGGGCGGGCGAGGAAAGCGCAAGCGTATCGGCGGCCGCCTTCAGCGACCCGAGGCGGGAAACCTGAACAAAGGCCTGCAGCGAACCGAATGGCGGTAGTCGTTTCACGACTGTCTCGCTCCTTGTGCAGTGCAGCAATATAC
>DASVXN010000266.1:0-8549 GCA_036392635.1 Sphingomicrobium sp.
GGTGGCGTTCTCGTCCGCGCGGGCCACACCGAGGCTGCGGTCGACGTTTCCCGTCTCGCCGGCCTCAACCCGAGCGGCGTCATCTGCGAGATCATGCGCGAGGACGGGACCATGGCCCGCCTCGACGATCTCATGGAGTTCGCGCTCACCCACGGCCTTAAGATCGGCACGATCCGCGACCTCATCGCCTACCGGCTGAAGAAGGATCACCTCGTCGAGAAGGTCTCGACCGCGAACTTCACCGCGAGCAGCGGCGCCGCCTGGCAAGCCCAGGTCTTCCGCGACAAGGCGAACGGCGAGGAGCAGCTCGCCCTTGTCCACGGCACCATCGATCCGTCAAAGCCGGTTATGGTCCGCATGCACAGCATCGACCTCTTCGCCGACCTGATTGGCGAATCCTGCCCGCGCTCAGGCGTTCTCCACGGCGCCATGCGGATGATCGAGCAGCAGGGCTCCGGCGTGGTCGTCGCGCTTCATGCGGCCGCACCGGGGTCGCTCTCCCGCGCGATTGACCTTCGCGCCGGCAAGCCAGTCGACGGCGGCGACGCGATCCGTGGGTACGGCACCGGCGCGCAGATCCTCGCTGCCCTCGGCGTCCACGACATGATCCTGCTGTCGAACACGCACCACGCTCCGGTCGGCCTTGCCGGTTATGGTCTTGCCATCGTCGAAGAGCGCCCGATCGAGGCGCAAGCCTGATGGCCACCGTCCTGCTGGTCGAGGCGCGCTTCTACCCGCACCTCAACGACATGCTCCTCGACGGCGCCCGCAAGGCGATCGAGGCCGCCGGCCACAGGCATGAGACGCTGACCGTGCCCGGTGCGCTGGAGATCCCGGGCGCTATCGCTCTCGCGGCGCGCAGCGGCCGCTTCTGCGCTTTTGTCGGTCTCGGCGTCGTGATCCGCGGCGAGACCTACCACTTCGAAGTGGTCTCGAACGAAAGCGCGCGTGGGCTCATGGACCTCACGCTCCAGGGTTATGCGATCGGCAACGGCGTGCTCACGGTCGAGGACGAGCAGCAGGCAATCGTCCGCTGCGACCCGGCGCAGCTCGACAAGGGGGGCGGCGCGGCGCAGGCCGCGCTCGCCCTCTTCGACCTCCGCCAGAAGTACGCGCCCTAGGCGGCTACGCTCTCGTCGAGTGTCGGATAGTCCACGTACCCGTTGGCGCCGCCGGCGTAGAAGGTGTCAACGTCGCCCGCGTTGAGCGGTGCGCCCTCGGCGATCCGGCGAACGAGGTCCGGGTTGGAGATGAACGGCCGGCCGAAGCTGATCCCGTCCGCGACACCTTCTGCCATGAACTCGCGAGCGCTGTCCGGACCGAAGCCGCCGTTGAGGAAGATCTTGCCGGAATAGAGCTTGCGCATCGCCGGGCTGACCCGCTCCGTCGGCTGCGGACCGGGCTGGCCAGGCAGCGGTTCGCGGAGCTCGATCCAGGGGACCTGCAACTCCTCGAGCCGCCGTGCGACGGCATCGAACAGCGGCAGCGGGTCGCTGTCCTCGACTCCTTGCGAGAAGATGTTCGGCGAGAAGCGGATGCCGACGCGGTCCATCCCGATCGCCGCGCCCGTGGCTTCCAGCACTTCCGTCATGAACCGGATGCGGTTCTCGATCGATCCGCCGTAGAGATCCGGCCGTACGTTCGCGCCGTCGCGCAAGAACTGGTCGACGAGGTAGCCGTTCGCGCCATGGATCTGCACGCCATCGAACCCGGCTTCGATCGCGTTGCGAGCGGCGGCCGCATATTCGCCGACGATGCGCTCGATGTCGTCCAGCGTCGCCGCCCGCGCCTCGACGTAGGGCTTCTTGCCCTCGTACGTGTGCGCGTAGTCCGGCGCGGTCGTCGCCGACGACGAAATTGGGTGCAGTCCGCTGACGTCCGGGTGAACCAGCCGTCCCATCTGCCACAGCTGCGCGACGATCCGCCCGCCATGGTCGTGCACCGCCCTGGTCACGACCTTCCAGCCTTCGACCTGCTCTTCGTTCCAGAGCCCCGGAGCATTCGGCCAGCCAAGCCCTTCGCGGCTGATGCCCGTCGCCTCGGAAACGATCAGTCCGGCGCTTGCTCGCTGAGCGTAATAAGCGGCCATCAGCTCATTGGGGACCGCCTCGCGGTTAGATCGCGCACGCGTCAGCGGCGCCATGAGGATGCGATTGTGCAGATCGATGGAGCCGATCTTAACGGGGTCGAGGAGGGTGGGCATGCAGGTTGGTCCTTGCCGTTCGTGCGGACGATGGCCCGGCAGATAGTTTCGAACGGAAACCATTCAACCGCTGCTCTGCGACGGTTGCCATAAGTTCACCTTATGGCTTGGGAGGCAGTCGGCGCTTCCCACAACCGGCTCTGGCGCTTAGTCGCGACCGGATGCGTCACGCCGCCAATCCCCATCCGCTTGCCTTTCCCGCCTTGCTGCTCGGCAACGCGGCGCTTGCGTTCGGGCCTTGGATGGTGCGCCTCGCCGACGTTGGCCCCGTTGCGGCCGGCTTCTGGCGTCTCGCGCTGGCGCTGCCGTTCCTGTTCCTTATCGCGCGCGTCGCGAAGCAGCCGGCGCACTGGCCATCACGAGCCCTGATCATCACGATCGTGATTGCTGCCATCTTCTACTCGCTCGACCTGGCGAGCTGGAACGCCGGCATCCGCATGACGAAGCTCGGCAACGCGACCCTGTTCGGCAACACGGGCAGCTTCGTGTTCGCCGCCTACGGTCTGTGGCTCGCGCACCGGCGCCCGTCCGCAAAGCAGTTCGGCGCAATGACCCTCGCAGTCGCCGGCGCGGCGCTCCTGATGAGCGGAAGCTATGAGCTCAGCCCCAAGAACTTCACCGGAGACCTCCTGACGCTCGTCGCCGGCCTGCTCTACGGCGGCTATCTCATCTTCGTCGAACGCGGGCGCACGAGCCTGCAGCCGATCCCGCTGCTGATCCTGGCCACGAGCTTCTCCATCCCGATCCTGCTCGCCATCAGCCTTGGCCTCGGTGAGCAGGTTTGGCCGCACGATTGGACGCCGCTCCTCGTCTTCGCACTGTCGAGCCAGGTGATCGGCCAGGGGTTGCTCGTCTATTCGATCGGCACGCTGCCGCCGCTGGTGGTCGGCCTGGCATTGCTGACGCAGCCTGCGATCTCCGCGGCGATCGGCTGGGTTGCCTATCGCGAGACGCTCTCGGTGCGCGATGCCGTCGGCGCACTCGCGATTGCCGCCGCGCTCGTCCTGGTGCGACTGCCGGAGCGGGGCTTGCGAAGGCTCGCCGACCAGCCCAGTTGAGGCGCATGGAGTCGCCCAGTCCACTCGAGAAGCTTCGGCGCCAGCTGGCGCTCGTGGTCGGTGACAATGCGGTTTTCGACGGCTGGACTCGCGCTGCCGTCGACAGCGCCGCTCAGCAGCTCGGGATCGACCCCGCGCAGGCGCGTCTTGCCATGCCGAAGGGCCAAGCGGCCATGATCGACACCTACATCCAGGAGGTCGACCGCGCGCTCGAGGCATATTTCACCCCGGAGCGTCTCGACGGCATGAAGATCCGCGAGAAGATCCGGGCTCTCGTGTGGCGCAGGCTCGAAATCATGGGTCCCGCGCGCGAGGCAATCCGCCGTGCGCTTGCGGTCCTCGCCATGCCTCAGAACCTGCCGCGGGCATTGCGCATTTCCTGGCGCACGGCCGATCACATGTGGCGCATCGCTGGCGACACCGCGACCGACTTCAACCACTACACCAAGCGCATGACGCTTGGCGCGCTTTATGGTTCGACCTTGGTCGTCTGGCTCGACGACCAGAGCGAAGGATGGACCGACACCGCCGCTTTCCTCAATCGTCGAATCGACGACGTGATGCGCTTCGAAAAGTGGAAGGCGGACTGGCGCGGCTCGTCGGAGCATCTGAGCCCGTCTCGCTTCTTCGGCCGCCTGCGCTACCCGCCTAGGTAAAAGACCGCACTGCGCGGGACGCGGCATGCCGCTAATTCCGGTATGGAAGTTTTTACCGGTAAATGATAATCAGTCGCAATAATGAACGCTCCCGTTCAGATTGACGTCCTGGCACTGGACCGGCTGAAGGTCGGCACGCGGGCTCGCGTCGTCGGCGTTGACTGGCCCGCGCTTGATGAGGGCGAGGCCTGCCGGCTGAGGCATTTCGGCTTCGAAGAGGATGTCATTGTGGAGCCGCTGCACCTCGGACCGTTCGGGCGCGATCCGATCGCTGTCCGCGTCGGCCGTATGACGGTCGCGATCCGGCGCCGCCACGCGGGCGCGATCAGCGTCACGCCGATAAGATAGTGAATCCGCTTCCGCTCGTTGCGGTCGTCGGCAATCCGAATGCCGGCAAGAGCGCGCTGTTCAACGCGTTGACCGGCGCTCGACAGAAGGTCGGCAATTACCCCGGCGTCACGGTCGAGCGAAAATCCGGCCGGCTCATGCTCGCGGATGGCCGCCCGGTGGAGATGGTCGACTTGCCGGGCTCGTACAGCCTCGACCCAGCGAGCCCCGACGAGGCTGTCACCCGCGATGTGCTGCTCGGCAACCAGAAGGGCGAGCGCCAGCCCGATGCGCTGGTCATCGTCCTCGACGCATCGAATCTCGACAATCATCTCCGCTTCGCGCTGCAGCTGCTCGAGCTAGGTCTGCCGACGGTGATAGCCCTGAACATGGTAGACCTCGCCAGACGCGACGGTCTCGAGCTCGATCCCAAGGTGCTGGAGCGCGAACTCGGCGTTCCGGTGATCGAGACGGTGGCCGTGCGACGCCGCGGCATCGCGGAGTTACAGTCCGCTCTCGACGATATCCTCTCGGCACCGCTTTGCGGCGTGCACGAGCATGTGAGGAGCGAGCTCATCCACCTCCAGCGCCGCGCGCGGGAGATCGCGACCGCGGCGGTCGTCAGCGAAACGCCGGTCCGGCGCTGGACTCACCGGCTCGACTCGGTCCTGCTGCACCCTATCCTTGGCCCCGTAATCCTCGCGCTCGTCATGTTCGTGATGTTCCAGGCCGTATTCGCCTGGAGCGAGACCCCCAAGGCCTGGCTTGAAGACGCGGTGGCGTGGCTGTCCAATCAGGTCAGCGCCGCGCTTTCGCCTGGGCTCCTCCGCTCGCTCCTCGTCGATGGCGTGTTCGCGGGCGTCGGTGCCGTAATCACCTTCCTGCCGCAGATCCTGATCCTGTTCCTCTTCATCCTCCTGCTGGAGGGCACGGGCTATATGGTGCGGGCCGCGTTCCTGATGGACAAGCTGATGCACGGCGTCGGTCTCTCCGGCCGTGCGTTCATCCCACTGCTGTCGAGCTTTGCCTGCGCAGTCCCCGGCATCATGGCGACGCGCACCATCGATGACCCCAAGGACCGGCTCACGACGATCCTTGTCGCGCCGCTGATGACCTGCTCGGCGCGCCTGCCGGTCTACACCCTGATCATCGCTGCGTTCATTCCGAACGAGCGGCTCGCCTGGGGCGTCGGGCTGCAGGGCCTCGTCATGTTCGGCCTTTACGTCACCGGTATCGTTGGGGCGCTGCTCGCGGCGCTGGTGCTGCGCCGCGGCGTGCTCAAGGGCAGCGGCGCCGGCTTCATGATGGAGCTACCCAAGTACCAGTGGCCGCCGATCAAGGACGTCCTCATCGGGCTGCTCACCCGCGCCCAAATCTTCCTAAAACGCGCCGGCACGATCATCCTCGGCACGACCATCGTTCTTTGGGCGCTCGCAAGCATTCCGCAGGCCGCGCCAGGCCAGAAGCAGTCGGAAGTGTCGATCGCCGGGCGCATCGGAAGCGCCATTGAGACGGTCGTCCGGCCGATCGGCTTCAATCACGACATCAGCATGGCGCTGCTCCCGGCAATGGCCGCGCGCGAAGTCGCAGTCAGCTCGATTGCCACGGTCTACTCGATCGACTCGCCCGATCAGGCGGCAGGCGCGACCAAGCTTGAGGACAAGCTCCAGCGCCGCTGGTCCCTCGCCACCGCGCTCGCCTTCCTCGCCTGGTTCGTCTTCGCGCCGCAGTGCATCTCCACCATCGCGGTCACCCGTCGCGAAACCAACGGCTGGAAGTGGCCGCTATTCATGGTCTCTTATCTCTTCGCCCTGGCCTACATCGCAGCCGGCGCGACCTACTGGACGGCGGTCGCACTGGGTCTATAGCTGTCCTCAAGAAGAGGAGAGCGTGACATGGCTGGCGTGAACAAGGTGATTCTGGTCGGCAATTTGGGCGCGGACCCGGAGTCCCGCTCGTTCAGCAACGGCGGCGAGGTCGTGAACCTGCGCATCGCCACGTCCGAGACCTGGAAGGACCGTGACGGCAACCGCCAGGAGAAGACCGAGTGGCACTCGGTCGCGATCTTCAACGAGAACCTCGGCCGCGTCGCGAAGAACTATCTGCGCAAGGGCTCGAAGGTCTACGTCGAAGGACAGCTTCAGACCCGTAAGTGGCAGGACCAGTCGGGCAACGACCGCTACACGACCGAGATCGTGCTGCAGAAGTTCCGCGGTGAGCTGGTCCTTCTCGATGCCCGCGAAGGTGCCGGTGCCGGCGGCGGCCGCAGTGCGTTCGGCGGCGAGAGCTACGACGAGTTCGGCGGCGGCAGCAGCGCGCCGTCACGGCCGCAGTCACGCCCGCAGCCGGCCGCGTTCGACACCGACCTGGACGACGACGTTCCGTTCTAGGTCTTCGTCGGCATGACGGAGCGGCGTTAGGCCTGCTCCCCTTTGCCCTTCAGTGCCGCCAGCGCAGCGAACGGGCTGGCCTGCTCCTCCGTGAGCACGCCGGCCTCCTTTAGGGCGGCCTCGGCGCCCGCGCTTCGCGGATAGGGATTGAGGCTCAGCGCCAGCGTGTCCGCCACCGCTCCGCCGAGGTCGATCTGCGCGCCGTCATAAAAGACCGTGTCGCAGTCCGCTTCGCCGAGCTCGACCTCCTCGTCCGGCCCGCCGCTCGGCGGTTCCGGCACGAACAGGATCGCGAACGGCTCGTCGACATGCTCCGCTACGGGCTCTCCCGTCACCACACAGCTCTGCGTCACACCGGCAACCAATCGGCCCTCGGCGCGAACGACCTCTCCGGTTCGCTTCAAAGTGACGTGCGCCTCGAGCCGCTCGAGGCCGGGAATGCTCAGCCGCTTGGCGATGGCGCTCCGTTCCGCGTCGTCGGCGACGAGGTCCAGCCGCTCGCCGTCCCGGATCTGATCGAGCCGGAGCTGGTGGGCGAAGCGGTCGTTCATGCAATGTTCCCTTGCTCAAGATCTCCCAGCGAGGTCTCGCCGATCCGCGCGACGAACCGCTGCAACGCGTCGCCGCTGTGCCGCAACGCGTGTGCCGGAACCTCATCCTTGTACAGGCTTTGGCGGGTCGCCGCGGTCCAGTCATGGTGCGTGCTCAGCGTGGAACGCCAAAGCTCGGTCTTACGGGCAAGCATGCCGACGAGCTTCCGCACCGTCTTGCCGAGCGTCGGGTCGCCAAGGCCGAGCTCGCGATGCTCGCTTTCCATCACCTCGATGAAGCGCTCGGTCAATCGAACCGAAGCAGCGTTGCCGGCCCGACCGTCGCGCTCGAGCCGAACGATGATGATCGCCAGCACGGTCGCGAGCACGCCGAAGCGCCCGTCGAGCGTGTCCGGCACCTCTCCCTCGACATACCAATGCGGCTCCCGAGCGATCCGCGTCAGGGCGTCGAACAGTGGCGAGCCGCGCGCCGGCTCGGCCGTTAATCTCCGGAACAGGGAACCGAGCATAGGTCTTCGCCGCCTCAACTTGCGCTTGCGCTAGGAGCCTTAAGCTTGCGTCGCTCCTTGCCTCCCGCATATTGAGGCGCGCGAAGCCGAGGACAAGGCGGCAAATCTGGCGCTCATTCGCGTCTCAACGAAGGTTCTGATTGCATGAAGCTTGGCGGTTTTACGACGGTGACCATCGCGGCCGCAGCGCTGCTCGCCGGCTGCTCGCAGATCCGTCAGCACAAGGGCGTGGTCCTCGACTCGGCGCTCGTGAGCGCGATCCAGCCCGGCGTCGACAACAAGGACAGCGTCGCCAAGGCGCTCGGCCAGCCCACCTTCGTCGGACAGTTCACGCCCAACGACTGGTACTATCTCTCCCGCGACGTGAACGCGGTCGCGTTCCGCAACCCGAAGGTCACGAAGCAGACGGTGCTGATCGTGCACTTCGACCAGAAGGGCAACGTCACGTCCGTGCAGCGCACCGGCAAGGAGCTGGTGATGAACGTTGGTCCGACGCACCGCAGCACGCCGACGCTCGGCCGCAAGCGCAGCTTCTTCGAAGAGCTGTTTGGCAACATCGGCTCCGTCGGCACCGCGCTTCCTGGACAAGGGCAGGGTCCCCGCCAGTAAGCCCGCCGCCTGCGCTTCCGCGCGGCTGCTGTTTAGCCTAGACCGGCGCGCATGACCGCGACGCCCGCCGGCATGACCTATGCCGACTATCTGAAGCTGGACCAGCTCCTGTCGGCCCAGCGGCCGTTGTCGGACCTTCACGACGAAATGCTGTTCATCGTCATCCATCAGACCAAAGAGCTGTGGATGAAGGAGCTGCTGCATGAGCTGAACCTGGCGATCGCTCTGGTGGGCAGCGACAGGTTC
>DASVXN010000267.1:0-2613 GCA_036392635.1 Sphingomicrobium sp.
GACTGGACCCACAAGGCGCCCGGGGCGAACAATGCGCAACAGTCGCCGGACACGGCGCTCGATCTTGCAGCCGCGATGCGCGAGAACCCGTACCTCAAGGTGCTGTCGCTGAACGGCTGGTACGACATGGCGACGCCATTCTTCGGGACGGAGTACGACCTCAATCACATGATGCTGGAGCCGGTGCAGCAGCGAAACCTCGAGTATCGCTATTACCCGTCCGGCCACATGGTCTACCTCAACCCCGAGGCGCTTCATGCCATGCGGCTCGACGTCGAGCGCTTTGTCCATGCAGCTGTGGGTGAAGCTCAGGCCGGCACCCCGGCGGCGCCGGCGCCGCGCCGTCGCCGCTAGTTATCCCCAGCATAAAGTGGCCCTGCCTTCGCAGGGCCACCACTAATGGGTATTCTGCCGGGCGTGGACGAGGATTTCGATTCACCGCCGGTCCGTCAGTCGGATGAGCTGACACTGGCCCTCGACGGGTGGGAGGGGCCGCTCGACCTGCTCCTCAACCTCGCGCGCGCGCAGAAGGTCGACCTCGCGCAGATCTCGATCCTGCAACTGGTCGAGCAATATCTCACCTACCTGAACCAGGCGCGCGCGCTGAAGCTGGAGATCGCCGCCGATTATCTCGTGATGGCGGCCTGGCTGGCGTACCTGAAGTCCTGCCTGCTGCTACCCAAGGATCCGGAGCAGGATCCAAGTCCCGAAGAGATCGCGCTCCGGCTACAACTACGGCTGCAGCGGCTCGACGCCATGCGCGAGGCTGGAGCGCGGCTGCTCGGCCGCGACCGCGTCGGCCGCGACGTATTCCTGCGCGGCGCCCCGGAGGGCCTGCGGCTCGTACGCAAGGCAGCCTGGCAGGTCCGCGACTTCGACCTGTTCGCAGCCTATGGCGCGGTGAAGGCACGGACCGCACCCGCGATGCACGTGGTGCATGCCCGCGCGGTTCTGACGCTGGAGGAGGCCATCGAGCGGGTGGGCCATATGATCGGCATGGCGCTCGACTGGACGGTACTCGAGAGCTTCCTGCCCTCGACGCAGGACCCGCAGTTCCGCCGCTCCTGCCTCGCCTCCAGCTTCCTCGCGGCACTCGAGCTTGCCCGGCGCGGACGGCTCGAGATCGCGCAGGACGAGCCGTTCGCGCCGATCCGGCTGAAGAGGGCGGCCTGATGGACGAGCTGCAGCGCGCCATCGAAGCGACCCTGTTCGCCTCCGCCGAGCCGCTCACCGCAGACGAAGTCGCCGAGCACGTCGGGGAGGGCGACGTAGCCACGGCCTTGTCCCAGCTACAGTCGCACTATGCAGGACGCGGTATCGAACTGGTCGAGCGCGGCGGTCGCTGGCACTTCCAGACGGCGCCCGACCTCGCGCATCTGCTGCGCCGCACGCGCGAGGAACCGCGCCGGCTGTCGCGAGCAGCGACGGAAACTCTTGCCATCATTGCGTATCACGAGCCCGTCAGCCGGGCCGAAATCGAGGCCATCAGAGGCGTCCAGATCTCGAAGGGCACGCTCGACGTGCTGATGGACGCCGGCTGGGTGCGGCCGGCCGGGCGCAGGGAAGGGCCCGGCCGGCCGTTGCTCTATGCGACCACCCAATCCTTCCTCACCCACTTCGGGCTTGGCTCGCGCCGCGACCTTCCGGGCATCGACGATCTGAAGGCTGCGGGACTATTGGATCCGCTCGACGAGTCCGTGTTCCAGCTTCAACTGGAATCTGAGGGCGAGGCGGACTAGATAGCCGCCTCAAAGGAGTTTCTCGTCATGGGCGGTTTCAGCATTTGGCACATCCTGCTGTTCGCAGTCGTGGTCCTGCTCTTGTTCGGCGGTAACCGCTTCTCGGCCATGATGGGCGACGTCGCCAAGGGCCTGAAGAGCTTCAAGCAGGGCATGGCCGACGAAGACGACGACAAGATGCGCCGCTACGAAGAACAGCGCCGCAACGAGCCGCCCCGGAGCGAACCACGCCAGCTTCCGCGCGACCAGGTGCGTCCGCAGGAGCCGATCGACGTGACGCCGCGACCGGCCGAGCCCGCTGCGCCGCCCCGGGACGACGAAGCCCGCTAAGCCAGCTCCTCACGTACCGCCATGTTCGGCGTCGATTCTTCCGAGCTGGCCGTCGTTGCTGTCCTCGCGCTGATTTTCATCGGGCCGAAGGACCTGCCCAAGGTCATGCGCACGGTCGGCTATTGGGTCGGCCGGGTTCGCGGAATGGCGCGTCATTTCACCTCCGGCATCGAGAACATGGTCCGGGAGGCGGAGCTCGAGGAAATGGAAAAGCGCTGGCGCGAGGAGAACGAGCGCATTCTGAAGCTGCATCCGGCGAACGCCTATTATCCCGAGCCTGGGCAGCCCGACGAAATGCCTCCTATCGGTGAGCCACCCGAGCCGCCCGAACCCACGCTGCCGTTGGACGAGACCCAGCCGGGCGATGAGCTACCGATCGAGAAGCGGCCGCTGCCGTGAAGGACATCGACGACACCAAGCAGCCTCTGCTCGAGCATCTGATCGAGCTCAGGCGCCGGCTCCTGTGGTCGCTGGCGACGCTCGTCGTCTGCTTCTTCCTCTGCTTCACCTTCGCGAAGAACATCTTCGCGGTGCTCGTCCAGCC